>NZ_CP108570.1 GCF_036010505.1 Streptomyces sp. NBC_01197 | reverse complement strand
CGTCGAGCCGGATCTGCTCCGCCTCAGCCGCCTTCTGGTCGGCTTCCTGAGCCCGCTTGCGGGACTTCACGAAGTCGGCGTTCGCCGCGATGTTCAGCTCTTCCAGCAGCTCCATCGCGGTGCTGTCGGGGCCGTAGTCGAGCAGGGCGACGTCGTCGGCACGGGTCAGCCAGGCCATGCGCTGCATAAGCTGCAGGCCCTGCTCCGGGTCCTGAGTGTCCGCCAGCTCCAGGGCTGTCTGCGCCTTGGGCCGGATCTTCTTCTCCAGCGCCCGGTTCAGCGCGTCGAGACGCTTCTGCTCCTCCGAGACCTTGCCCTGGCCCCGCGGCACGACCGCGCCGCCGACGGCCGCCTCCAGCTGCTCCTTCTCCTTGAGCGCCTTGCGCAGTTCGTACGAGGCGTCCGCAGCGTCCCGGGCACGGGCCCGGCGGACCATCTCGTCTGCGCGGTCGTTGACGTCCAGGCTGGCCACACGGAAGCCCCACGCCCACAGCCGCCGCCAGAGCAGACCTACCAGCCGGAACGGGCCGGGCTTGGTGCCTTGCTGGGGCTTCTCCTCCGCTTCCTTGCCCGCCAGCGCCCGGCGCAGGTCCAGCTCGATGACCCAGGCCGCGCCAATCGGCATCAGCGCCATGAAGGGAGCCGCGATGGCGTTCGGGGCGTGCGCGATGTTGGCGATGGCAGAGGCCGCGACGAATCCCCAGGCAGTGGCCTGCAGCAGCCGCAGCTGCGGAGTCCAGCCCTTGTCCGGGTCGGCCGACTTGTACATCAGGGCGAACAGCCGCAGCTCCAGCACATCGAACATGCTCACGAAGCCGATTGCGAAGAACGTCGGCAGGTCGAGCGTCCCGGTGGCGAAGCCCCACAGCCCGTAGAGGCTGACCGCGATGCCGCCCAGCAGGGGCTTGGGGTCCATGCGCAGCGGCTCCGCCGGCGCGGGCTGGCCCTGCTCCGCAGCCAACGCGAGGACCTCGCGGCGGTGCTGCTCCCGCTCCGTCTTCCGGCTGCTGAGCCGGGACAACGCCAGGAAGCCGACGACCAGCACCGTGATGAGCACAGCGCCGCCGATGACGGTCAGTGCCCAGGTGGGGGTGTCGTTGACGAGCCGTTCGGCTGCTCCCCGCCAGTCGATGGTGCCGTTGGCTGCTGAGGTCACTGGCCCTCCCCCGGCTGGTCTTCCGCGCCGCCGGCCAGCAGCTCACGCTCCCGCTCCCGCAGCTGCTCGAACCGGTCGAGCATGTTCGTACGCAGGTCGTCTTCCGTGTCGCCGACCAGCAGATCCGGGTACCGGATCACCAAGTCGACGGCCAACCGGATCACCGTGTTCTCCGTGATCCGCTCCGTCTTCTGCGACCGGGCCAGCATCAGCTCCCGCGCGATGGTGGACAGCTCGCTGTGCTGGTCCTCGCGCAGCGGCACCCACTTGGGCCGCTCTTCGGACTGCACGGCCTTGCGCTTCGCCGAGTTGCCCGCCATTTGTGGTCCCCCTTGGGATCTTGGAGTCATGGACTCCAAGAGGTTATGGGTCCGTGGGGTCGGCACTGTGCGCCGCACCCAGGGCCGCTCGCGGACCGGGGTCAGTCCCATCCGTAACTCCCTTCCTTCGGTGTCGAGATCAACCTAACTACAAAACTCCAAGAGTTCAAGGGTCTTGAAGTTCAAAGGTCTGAGGGTTATGTTGGTTCTGCAAGCACGAGAGAGGGCCAGGGCTTGCAGGCCCTGACCCTCTCTCTGGCCAGCGGTTGCAGCCGCCGGCCGACCCCGGACAGGCGCAGTGAACGCCTCCCGGGCTTGGGACACCCCTGACTTGGAGGGATCTCCGTGCGTAATTCTCTCAGCCTCATCCCCGGCGCGACCGTCACGGTCGACGACCTGCCCGCCCTGCGCCTGACGCCCGAGGGCATCCGCGCTCTGCCGGTCCTCACCGGCCCGCGGCTCGCGGTCGTCGGACGGATCGGCCCGAAGTGCCGCGACTGCCGCGACTTCGAGAGCGTCGTCACCCGCAACGGCGTCGTCACCTGCGACAACCCGGTGCACGCCGAGACGACGCCCCAGCTGCCCATGCGCCCCACCCCTCACGAGCGGGACGGCCGGCAGGACTCCCCGGAGCCCGCCCGCCCGCACTCGCGCACCGCGCTGCTGGTCGGCTGACCGCCGTGATCGCCGCGATCGGCACCACCGCCGTCATCCAGGACCCCGCCGCCAGCGAATCGCTGCGCCGCGCGCAGGAGGCCGCCGAGTCCGCCGCCCGCGCCGCCGCCGAGCGCGCCCGCCAGGGCGGCTGACCGCTCCCTCTACCTCGACCCGGGCGGATGAGCGACCTGCCCCGCCCGGGTCGAGCCGGACTCCCCCGTCTCTTCTCTCCTTCGCCGGAGGCTGCTGTGCGTTCTACCTCGCGCGTCACCACGACGCTCGCCACGTTCCTGTTCGTCTCCCAGGCCCCGGTCGCCGAGTTCGCCAAGAACCCGGCCCGGACCCGCGAGCTGGTCCACCAGACCGCCGACCGACTCGGCCCGAACGGCGCCGCCGACGCGGTCGCCGAGGTCGCCTACGAGTACGGCCGGCACCCCGAGACCGCCGCTGCTCACATGCGCGCCTGCCTGCTCGCCATCGAGTCCGCCGACTTCAGCACCTTCGTCCCCGCCGCGCGACTGGCGGTGTCCCGATGAAGGCCACCGACAACTTCACCGCCGAGCGGATCACCGCCCTGGTCGCCATCCTCGCGGGCACGCTTGCCGCCCTGCTCGCCGTCCACATCGGCACGGGCATCGGCAACACCATCGGCGCCGCATTCCTCACCTACGTGGTCACGATCGTGGCCGTCGCCGTCAAGGTGCCGCTGCAGCTGGTCAAGGTCGTCACCGCGAGCGGCCGGGGCACGGTCATCGCGGTCGTCATCACGGCCATCCTGCTCATCGGCATCGCCAAGGCGTTCCGGGGGCTGGCATGACCGGCACCGTCCAGAACGCCGCACCGCGCCAGGTCCGCGCGCTGACCGTCCGCCAGCCCCACGCCGCGTGCATCGCGTACGCGGGCAAGGGGATCGAGAACCGGGTTCAGCGCTGGTCGTACCGGGGCCCCGTCCTGATCCACGCGGGCGCGACGATCGACAAGGCCGCGAAGAAGCACCCGCCGATGGCCGCTGTCATCCGCGGGCTGCAGCTGGAGCAGCGCGCCGTGATCGCCGTCGCCCGGATCGTCGACTGCCACGCCGACGACGGGGAGTGCACCCCGTGGTCCCTGCCCGGCCACAACCACTACGTCCTCAAGGACGTGACCCCCCTGCCCCTGCCCGTCCCCCACGGGCGGGGCCAGCTGGGGCTGTGGTTCCCGCCGGCCGAGCTGGTCGCCCGGGTCCGGCTGCAGCTCGACGACGCCACCGCCGCCCGCCTGCTCGACGAGGAGGCCGTCTGATGGCCCGCCGCACGATGCAGCAGACGCGTACTGCCACCCACCGGCCGGCCGTCAGGCGCCGACGCTTCCGCCACGACGGGTACACCGCAGTCGACCTGTTCTCCGGCTTCGGCGGGCTCACCAAGGGCATTGAGGACGCTGGCTTCGACACGATCATGGCCGCGAACCACAAGCGGTACAAGGTCGAGGTCCACGAAGCGAACCACCCCCAGGCCGAACACTGGATCGCCGACCTGGTCAACCCTGAGTCCTCCGACTACCACTCCGCCCGCGACCTTCCCCCGGCTGACCTCTTGGCCGCCGGAGTCAGCTGCGTCAACCACTCGCTTGCCAACACGATCCGGGCCTACGAGCAGGGCGCGACCCTGTTCGAGCTGGAGGACCCCGACTACGAGGCGCAGGTGACGCGCTCGGAGCGGGACCGGGCGACCGCGAACTGCGTCCTGCAGTACGCCGCCAAGCACCACCCGCGGCTCATCTTGGTCGAGTGCACCACCCAGCTCACCTCGTGGGGGCCCGCGCTGCCCGGCCGCAAGAAGGTCGGTGACGGGAGCACCTACAGGTACTGGCTCAAGCAGTTCGATCTGCTGGGCTACAACCACAAGGTCCTGTACCTGAACAGCCAGTTCTTCGGGGTGCCGCAGTCGAGGGACCGCGGCTACTGGGTGTTCGTCGACAAGTCCCTGCCGATGCCCGACCTGGAGCACCGTCCGGTGTCGCACTGCGGGCGCTGCGACAAGGACGTCGAGGCGGTGTGGACGTGGAAGACCGGCATCCCGGAGTCCGGCACGGTGACGTATGGCCGGCAGTACGAATACCGGTGCCCGTCCTGCCGCCGCCCGGTCGTCCCGTCGATGACGCCGTCGCTGGCCGCGCTCGACCTCGCCGATCTCGGGACGCGCATCGGCGACAAGCCGGTCAAGACGTTTCCGGACGGATTCGTCGGCCCGCTCGCACGGTCGTCGATGGCGCGCGCGGAACGCTGCCGCCAGCGCTTCGCCGACTTCCCGGCGATCCTCATGCCCGCGAAGGGTGTGCACGGCTCCGAGCGGCTGCTGCTCCAGCCGATGGCGACGCAGACGAGTCAGCAGGAGACCGCGATCCTGTCGACCGGTCCGGTCGTTCAGCCGCTGTGGGCCCAGGACGCCGCTGACGGACTGGTCACCCCGACGATGGCGCTCGCCGTGGACAACTTCCAGGGTGCCGCGCGCGGCGCCGGGGAGCCGCTGCCCACTCAGGTCGGGTCGGAGACCCTCGCCCTGGTGTCTTCCGGGGTCATCCCGTACCGGAAGAACACGCTGCCCACGCTGCACAGCGAGGCGATGCCCACCTTCACCTCGGAGCAGATCCCGGCGGTGCTGACGGCCGCCGGCTGGTACAAGCAGAACGGAACCAGCCCCGACCACGGGACCGCACCGCACCCGGTCACGGACCCACTCGGCACCCTCACCGCCACCGACACGACCGCGCTGCTCAGGGCCCAGTGGCAGGCGTCGCTCGCCGACCTGCCGCTTGAGGACTGCTTCTACCGAATGATGGCGGCGCACGAGATCGGCCGCGGCTGCGGCTTCGACGTCGACTTCAACGAATACCGCGGCACCTTCACCGTCTGGGGCTCCGCCCGGAACCAGGTCGACGGGTTCGGCAACGCAGTCTCCCCACAGGTCGGCACCTGGATCGGGAACCGGCTGCGGGCCGTTCTCCACCGGGCGGAGGCGGCATGACCCCGAAGTCCTTCGATCCGGAGATGAACGGCGGGCTGCAGCTGGGCCTCGACCTCTTCGAGGAGGAGCATCAGGAGCAGGTCGCCGCCACCGGGCCCACCACCGTGGTGTGCCTCAAGGGCCGCCGCGACGACCCCGAGATCGAGGGCGTCGTCTACGTCGGCCGCCCGATGTACCAGGGCGGATGGCACCTCGCCGGTCACCTGCTCGCCAACCCCTTCAAGGTGGGCAAGCACGGCACCGCCGAGGACGTCGTCGCCAAGTACCGCGTGTGGCTCGACCAGCACCGCGACCTGGTCGCCCGCGAGCTTCCCCGGCTCAAGGGCCAGCGGCTGGGCTGCTGGTGCCCCGAGGGCGAGCCGTGCCACGCACGCGTGCTCGCAGAGCTGGCGGACGCGGCGGAGGTGACGCCGTGACGCTGCCCGAGCAGATCCAGGCATGGGCCGCCGACCAAGGCCTGACCCATCAGCAGGGCGACGCCGGCACCGCCGTGTTCAGCCCCGACCTGGTCCACCGCTACGCCCTGACGCGCACCTGGGTACCCGGCCCGCACTGGGTCTACGTCCTACTCAACCCGTCGATGGCCACCGCCGACCAGGACGACCCCACGGTCCGGCGACTGGTCGGCTTCGCCCAGCGCGACCGTTGCGGCGGGCTGGTGCTGGCCAACCTGTTCGCCGTCCGGTCCACCGACCCCAGCGTCCTTACCACCGGGCTGCTGGACACGGTCGGCGCCCACAACGACGCGCTGCTGCAGCTGCTCGCCGAGACCGCCCACGACCTCACCCTCGGCTGGGGAGCGTGGGGCAGGCTCCAGCGCGCCGCCATCGTCGAGAAGGCCCACGGCGCCCGGCTGTGGGCCCTGGGCACCACCAAGGCCGGGCACCCGCGCCACCCGCTCTACCTCCCGGCGGTCGCGCCCCTGCACCCGTACGAGCCGGGCGGGGTGGCCCGGTGAAGAAGCTGACGCTCAAGGCCGAGGAAGCGCTGCTCGGGGCGATGCTGCACCGCCCCGAGGCGCTGCCCTCGATGCGCTGGATACCGCCGGGGACCTTCTCCCGCCCGGACTACGCCGCCTTGTGGCAGACGCTGCACTCGATCGACTTCTCCAAGGTCGCCCCGAACGACGTCCCGGCCGCCGTCACCGCCGCCGTGGCGAAGATCGAGGAGCCGGGCATCCGGCAGACCCTCACCCCCTCCCGCCTGTCCGTCCTCGCCAACGCCAGCGTCTGCCCGAACCCCCGCACTGCCCCGCTGTACGGCGGGATGGTGCTGGAGGCCGCGATCCACCGGGCCGTCGAACACGCCGGCGAGACGCTGCGGGCCACCGCCCGACAGGCCGAGGTCGACCAGGCGCTCAAGGCACTGGAGCAGGCCGACAAGACCGGTCAGCGCCTCGCCCAGCTGGACGCCGCCTGGAAGACCGCACCGGAGACCGTGCGCAACCTGCTCGACACCACGCCCGAGCAGGAGGTCACCCCGGTGCCCCGCACCGAGCAGGCCCGGGTCGACATCCAAGCCGAGGGCGAGACCGTCGCCTCCCTGCTCTACGAACCCCGCCAACTGCACGAGGTCACCGGCTGGCTGGAGGACCGGGACTTCTCCCACCCGCAGCTGGCCGCCGTCTACCAGGCGATGCGCACGCTCGACGAGCGGCACGCCCCCATCGACCCGCTGACCGTCGCGTGGGAGGCCCAGCGCCACCCCGGGCCGCAGCCCAGCGACCAGGTCCTCGCCGAGCTGCAGGAGGCCGGGATGGGCGGCACCGCCGCCTACACCGCCGCGCAGGTCCTGCACACCGCCGCCCTCGACCGGCTCGACGCAGCCGGTCACGACCTGCGCAACTACGCCCGCCACCCGGCCCTTCCGGTCTCCGCCCTGGTCGACCACGCCGGTCAGGCGCTGGAGCCCGTCGCCGCCGACCACCAGCGCATCCAGCACGCCGAACGCGAGCCGGAGCTGGCCAGCGACAAGGAGCCCGCCCCACCGGCTCCCGCCCACACCCCCGACGCCCCCGCCCACCAGCACGAGATGGAGATGTGACCCCATGAACGAGCCCACCCCCTTCGACCCGACCACCTACCTGATCAGCCGCGAGCAGCAGATCACCGCCCCGTACCTGCCCAGCGTCGAGCCCCTGCCGCCGGTGAAGTCCCCCGGCCGCGCCCTGTGGGAGCACTTCGGCCGCCTCGCGCCCGGACTGGTCACCACCGCGGCGACCGCGCTGGCGTGGGGCTGGCACGAGCAGCTGCCCGACGGCTCGACCCAGCCGCTGTGGATCAGCGGAGGGCTGGCCGCCCTCGCCGCCGCGGCGGGCACCGTGTCGGCCGCCAAGCAGCACGGCGAGGCGGAGACCACCCGGTTCGCGTTCGCCGCCGGCGGGACCCTCGCCCTGCTGGGCGTGGCCGCCTGGACACCGGACTCCGCACTTCGCGCCCTGCTGTGGCTGGTCGGCACCGCAGCGGTCTACGCCGTGTGCGCCCCGCTGTGGCGCGGCGACCGCCGCCTGGAGCGCGAGCAGCGCCACGAGCGCGTCATGGCGGAGACGGAGGCCCGCACCGAGGTGGCCGTCGCCATGATCGAGGGCCAGACCCGCGTCGCCGAGAAGGTGTGGGAGCACCGCACCGAGGTGGCCCGGGTCGAGGCCATCAGCAAGAGCGTCGAGGCCCTGGTCGCCGCGAGCGACGCCCGCGACAGCCGGGTCATCGAGCCGGGCGACGAGCTGAACGTCGCCGCGTTGCTCAAGGCCGCAGGTCACGGGGCGCCCGTCGAGCTGGCCGCCGCTGAGCGTGAGGAGCGCCTCACATGATCCCGTCCAAGGGTTGGGAGCGTGCCGTCCATCCACGGGACTGGGCGGCCATGACCCGGATGCACGAGAGCAGCCACGTCACCGCGAGCGAGGCGCTTGGCATCCCGGTGACGGACGTATGGGCCAACGTAGACCGCTCCGTCACACACGGAGGGCAGTACCGCAACGGAGCTGGGGACTCCCAACTGCAGTCTGTGGTGTACCTGATCGGAGCCGAGGGCGGGGCCCAGGAGCTGCGCGAGCGCGGCTACGACGAGCATCTTGCCCACGGGTCCACACTCGCGTGCGGCTACAACGATCGGGAGATCGTGCGCAACGTCGTCGTCCCGGAGGCAGCCTCTGCCGGCTACCGCCTCGACCCGGACATTGCCTACGACAATGCTTTGCAGATTTTGCACAGCCCCGGATTCCGCGACGCCTCCCACAACGTGGCGCAGGCGCTCGCCGACCGGGGGGACCGACTTGTCGGAGCCGACGTCCGCGCCGCTATGGGCGACTTCCAGCTCGACGGCTCGCTGTGGCTGCCCACCAGCGCGGAGCTGAACCCTCCGGACCACGAGGTGCCCGGCTACGTAGCACCTGCCCTCTCCGCGACGCCTGCTGACCAGATGCCTTCCCAGGAGCAGGACTTCGACGAAGACATCGACCTGTGACCCCCCCTACTCCAGAAGGAAGAACGCCGATGAGCGACACCACAGAGCCCGACGCAAAGGAACTCGCACACCAGGAGGAGATCAGCGGCCTGATGCCGGTTCTCTCCGCACTCGACAAGACCGGCCGCGAACTGGACCAGCAGGTGTCTGCCGGCCGGGAGGTCACGGCCGGGCAGATCGCCGTCTACGAGACGCAGGCCGCGCACGCCCGGCACCTGGTCAGCGCCGCGGGAGCCAGCACCCGCGAGATCACCGAGGCCGAGCGCGAACACCGCGGCGACGGCGACCGGGGATTCACCGGACGAGGACTTGACCATGCCACCCACACGCGGCACTTCGAGCCGCTTCCGGCCGCCGACAAGGCCAGCACCGACCGGGACATCGACGAAGAGGAGATCGCACTGTGAGCACCGACCAGAGCAACGACCCGTGGGCACCGGCCACCGTGACCGACGCACCGACCTACGAGCAGCAGCTGGATGCCGCCGGGTATGGCGATGCCCAGCGCCAGCGGTACATCGAGGAGTCCGGCCAGGATCCCGAGTACGCCGAGTGCATGTGGGACGAGATGGTCGTCCCGGCCGCCGAAGCCTCGGGCGAGATCCCGGCGGCGCCCGCCGAGCCGGTCAGCCCCGCCGAACGGGCAGGGTGGGCGGCCCGCGACCAGGCACTGCGCATGTACTGGGAGCAGAACCCGGTGGAACAGGGTGGGTACGACCCGCTCAGCAGCAACAACAACCAGCCTGGCGTTGAGGAACGGTTCAACATCGTTGTCGATCAGATGTCGACGCAGATCCTGCAGGACGTGGGCATTCCCCTGGCAGAGTCCATCGAACAGTCCGGCACTTGGAGCGACAACACGGTCGACGAGCTGTACGCCCAGCGCCACGCGGCACCGGACGACGAGCACGAGATCGAGATCTGACAGCCCAGCAGCATAGAAAGCCCCGGCTTCCCGCCGGGGCTTTCTACGTATGAGTACGGTTCCACCATGAGCACCCCGCGCCGGCCGCTGGGCCACGGTCCGCAGCCCCAGACGTCCGCCACCCCCCAGCCCGACCTCGGAGCCACCCGCCGAGTGCGCGCGGCCGAGGCCGACGTCGAGGCGGGCCCGCTGTACCGGCCGGGCGGGCTGGACCACCTCGCCCTGCTGCGCGAGCGCGGGGTACTCGGCAGCGTCCAGCCGCCCGCCTGACCTGCTTCGGTTCCATAGATCCGCCCTCAACGAGCTGCTGTCTGAAGGCCGTCCGCTCTGAAAATGCGCCTGAGCGACCACATCAAGTGAGACGGCGGGACTGCGGCGTCTCACTCGATGTTGTCGCTTCGCAGGTCAGGACAGTTGTCCGGCGGCAAGATCGAATGAGACGGGACAAACGACTTCGGTCAGATGAGCGGCAAGTGCTTCTCTCTCTAATAACAAGTCCTTTGGCGCGGCCACCACACAGCAAAAGACCGGGTCAGGCAGCAGAACGACATGGAACTACAGGGCGGTGCGCTGGCGTTCGGCGTCAACCGCGCGCCGCAGCCGGTCCAGCTTGAGGGGCAGCAGGGTGCGCAGCCCTTCGTACCGCAGGCGTCCGACGCGGTACGAGGTGATCAGCCCGTTCTCCTCCAGGGGCATTCCGGCCGGCCTGATGACGGTGCCGCCTTCGGCGTCGAGGAGCCCGTCGTGGTTCATCCAGAGCGAGACCCACAGCTTCGACGTGCCGTGTGCCCGCTCGACGAGGTCCTTCCGGATCGGGCGCCACCGGTCCAGCGCGGCCCGGGTCAGTGCCGAGGTCTCGATCCACTCCCCCTCGCCCTGGTCGTCCCCTACGCCGTGCTGCGGCCTTCGCCGGATGAGTACCGCGGTGTTCTCCTCCGTGAGGTGCGTGGTCCGTAGGCTGACCAACTCTCCACTGCGTGCCGCGGTGTCCAGCTCCAGGGCGAGCACGGCCGTCAGCCGGGTCTGGGCTGCGGACATCTCGCCGCCGAGGTACTGGTCGAGCTGGCGGTAGAGCGCTGACAGGGTGGCGGCTTCCGGAACGGGCTGCAGCTGGACCTCGCCGCCACCCAGATGCAGCGGGGGCAGGCCGAGCGCCTCGCGCAGCAGGTCGATGCACCTGCACCGGATCTCGTTCGTCGGCGGCGACGTCGCCGGATATCCGCCCTCGATCCGGCGGTGCCGCAGGGCTCCGGACTCCGCGAGGCGTACGTACGGGTCGATCGATTCCTTCTCCAGGAGCCGTTGCAGGCTGCGCCGGGCAGCGACCGGCAGTGCGTCCCGGTCCAGGGCCCGCTGCAGTTCCCCGCGGACCATGTGGAGCTGACGCCGGCGGGCCTCGCTTACGCCCAGGTCGTCGAGGAGCCCGTCGAGCGCGGTGATAGCGGAGAACTTCGGAGACGTCGGCACAGGCGCGATTCTCCCGCACAGTCGTCCCGCCCGCCGGAAGACGCCCACGCCCGCCCGCTGGCCGCGCCACTGCCGCACCTGCCGGTCTGATCGGGAAGCCGTGCGACTGGGCCGCTCGAAGGCTGGCCAGGAGGATCTCCTGTAGGGCCCAGCCATCCGTCAGCGAACCAGGGCGCCGGTCACTCCTCCCCATATCGGCGCCGGAATCCTGGCGCGGTCAGGAGATCTCCGCCCACAACCCAGCGGCCGCAAAGCCGATCAGCTCGGTTCGGTCCCGCTGCTGACGCTTCCTCGGACGCCCTTTCACAGACCGCCGCGCAGGCGGGCGCCATGGTCTTCGTGAGGCGCAGCATTCTTGGCCCGGTGGGGGTGGCGGCAGTGGGTCACAGGTCGGGCGGGGACGCCCCGGAGGGCCTGGCGGCCCTCCGGGGTGGTCTGGCGGGCGCCTTCGGCGCGTTCACCGCCAGACCATCCCGCGCGAGCGCGGGACGCCAGGCCGGGCGCCTTCGGCGCGTTCACCGGCCTGGTGGCTGGCCCTGCGCAGCAAGCTGCGCGCACCGGGCCAGCCATCACCGCCCTTTGCTGTGCCCCACTGCCGCCACTCCCCACCGTCCCTGCCAATAAACCGGCTCTGACCTGGGCTTTTCGATGACTTGTGAGCCGAAATGCTGTAAAGTTTGTCTTGTCGGAAGGGGTGGCACACCCCGACCGGCGACCAGCATCGAGGGAAGGAAACCCAATGACCCGTCAGTTACTCCCCGCCGCTCTGGAGAATCGACGCAGGGATATCCCTGTCGTGGACTCGCTCCCGGCGAAGGGATTCCCGGGGTACGTCAACGGCCTGCGGCGCATGGGCACCGTGCACGACGTCTACGGCTGGACCAACGTGCACGCCCACATCAACATGTCAGCCGATGAGGCGTACGCCCTGACCGACAAGCGCAGCCCGCACGCTCTGTATGAGCTGATGCTCATGTCCGCCGGGGCCACGCCGCGTCCGGGGCTGCACGAGCACTCGCCAGAGTTCGGCAAGGCGTTGGGAGTCATCGCGGCCCGGTTCGCGGAGCACTGCCACGCCTACGAGTTGAGCCCGGTCGTCTCGTGGAGCTACGACCCGCACACCGTTGACCGCGAGTCCATCCAGGGCGAGAAGCGGTTCCACGCCCACCTTGTGGGGCGCACGCAGGCAGAGCGCGCCGCCGTCGAGGCGCGGGCCGTGCGGGCGGGTCGTCTCTCCACCGTCCGCTCCCGCCGGATCATTGAGGAAGCGTCCGTACTGGGCGCGCTGATCAGTGCAGACGTCGTGGACGGGGACGCACTGAGGGTTCTGGAACCCGTACCGGCGCTCTCCACCCACACGGCCACCGCGACGGCCCAGTTCCGGCTTCCGCAGGGCTGGGAGAGCCTGGCCAGCCCGGATCTGCCTGCCGATCTGGCCTACGTCCACCGCAAGTTGCGGCGGATGTACGACGAGATCATGCGCGTCTGCACCACCGGCACGGCCGGGATGTGGCGGCGGCCCTTGGTCCGGGAGTTCGACCCGCAAGGGATTGACGTACCGCTGAGGGCGGCGACCCGGGCGGCGCTCGCACACTACCTCCGGGGTCTGCGTCCCGAGCTTCTGTCCGAGCCCGAGGAGCGGTCACGGAAGGCGTACGTCTACCCGCTCGCCGACCTGGCCTACGCGGTAACGATCGCCGAGCAGGACGGGCAGGTGTTCCTGCACCTGCGTATCAACGTGTTCTCCGATCTGGGAGGCGCGGGAATCAGCATCATGGACGGAGTGATCGTCAAGACGAAGAAGGGAGTGGGCGACATGAGCCCCGCCGAAATCGCCGGACGAGCAGCGTTCCAGGGCGACTTCCTGAGGATGCTGCACCGCCACCCGCAGGCGGCGCGGGCACTGTTCCCCCGCCTGTAGAACCGCAGAGCCGGACCCGGTCGCCGATTCCGGCCGCCTCACCCGGTCCGCCCCCCTCATGATGATCATGAGGGGGGCGGACGCGCGGCGAAAGGACAGCCGCAAGCGGCTGACGTCCGCCCCTTCAAGCACCCTTCGGGCGCGGGGCGGACCCAGGGGAAACGCCGCCCCCTAAGTGGCCTTCGGCCACGGGCGGCTTTCTCTGCCCTCCGGGCAGGCGCTGCGCGCCGGGCCCCTCAAGCGCCCTCCGGGCGCGGGCCCGCCCCTGCGGGGCCAAGGAGCCGCCTCCGGCGGCGCCCGATCGTGGCCCGCCTGAACCTCGACACCAATGGTCTGAATTGCTGTAAGGTTTCATATGTCAACCCCTTTGCAGAGATGAGGCGCACATGCGACGGGTCGCACTGTTCGGGCCCCCCGCCACGGGAAAAACAACGCTCGCCCGCTGGCTCTCCGCGGAACTCGACGAACCCCACACCGACCTCGACGACATCCTGTTCACTCCCGAGGGGCCACTGCCGCTGGAGGAATTCCGCCGGCAGGCCGCGGAGATCACCCGCGCCGACGGATGGATCGTCGAAGGGAACTTCTCCAAGCTCGCGGACGTCGTCTGGCACCGGGCCGACACCCTGATCTGGCTCGACTTCCCGCTGCCCCTGATCTTGTACCGGATCGCCCGCCGCAGCCTCCGCCAGCTGGCAGGCCGGGAGGACAGCGCACAGGCCCGCCGCCTCACCTGGTCCGCGGCATTCTTCGCCCGCCGGTCACTCCTGCGTACCGCCATCCGCAAGTACCGCGCCAACCGCCCCCGTTATACCCAGCAGGTGGCCGAGACCGCCGGCCTGGGCGTCGAGGTCGTCAGGCTCCGCAGCCCGCGAGAGGTCCAGCGCTGGAGGCAGCAGACAGCGAAAGGGCCGGCGGAGAGCCGCTCACGAGCGGCCCGGCACACCACCGGCCCTTAACCAACATCTCCACGACCGACGTGACGCCGGCGCAGGGAAGTAACCACCAGCGTACAAGGCACGTCGGCGACGGACAGCCCGAAGGAACCCCCGTGATCCCCCGCAACCGCCCCGTGATCAATGAACGGGACATCGCCAAGCAGGCCGGAATCCCCATCGCCACCTGGCGCCGCCAGGCGGCCACCGGCCTCCGCAAGCACGTACCAGCGCTCTTCGACAACCGCGTCCTGATCTACGACCAGGCCCAGGTCCAGGCCCACCTCAGCGGCCGACCCGTCCCCGAACTGCCCTCCCAGCCGCACCCCGACGACCTGCTCGACGACGCGGAGGCCGCCGCCCTGCTCGGAGTGACGCCCAACACCGTCCGCGCCTACGCCACCCAGGGCTACCTCCCAGTCGGCACGACCGTCTACAGCCTCCGCCTCTGGACCCGCCGCAGCATCCAGGAACGCCTCGACGCCCCTTCCAGGCAAGGACAAGGAGGTGGACGCCCCACCGGCACGAGCGGCCCCACCAAGGCCCACCCCTACGAAGGCGACCCCCGCCTGCACACCGCCGCCGACGCTCTCACCACATCACCGGGTGCCCCCCGCACGCACCTCGCTGCCGCCCTGGCAGCGCAGCACGGCAGTTCCACCCGCACCTGGGAGCGCCTGCTCACCCAGGCCGAGCGCCGCACCCCCACCCAATGACGATCGCCGTCTATCGCTCACATATCCGGAGCCCTCCCACTGTCCGGCACCTACTAGCCGGCGGGTGCCGTGGAGTACAACGACCACACCCGGGCCGGGTGCCGCAACACGAGGTCAGTCGGATGGTTCGCGGTGACTGTGGGCTTGGGCGGTGGTCATTCGCAATCGCGCCATGCGTTCCCTGTGGCGGAGCCAGTCTCGCCATACGTCACGTCGGTGCTCGGATTCCTGCGGCAGCAGCGCCGGCAGGACCCTGAGGACGACACCGACCACAGCGATGAGGGCCGCAGCCCAACCGGGCGCACCGGCAAAGGCCTTGGCGGCCAGGGCAAGGGCCCCCAGACCGACGGGCGGGGCAGCCCAGATGAAGAGACGGCGTGCGGCCGGGAGGGCGGGCATGACGGTGGTCCTTCGGCTCGGAGGCAGACGCGCCGGGTGCGCGTGCGGGGCGGAGCGTGCAGCAGTCCCAGCCCTTGTGTCGTGGGCAGCGGATCTGACAGTGCCGAAGAATGGGGGAGCGGGGGGTTAGCAGCGCAAGCCCCAGCGGCAGTCCCAGATTGCTCACAAGGAAATGCGCCATTCAATGCCACGACCTGAGGGCTTTCTGCCCCTCCGGGCTTGAATGGCGGCCCCTGCACCGCTAGAGGGTTAGCGATGCAACTCCTTCGACCGGCTCAGGCCGCGCCGTGTTCCAGTGCACCGGCGACGTCGGTGGCCAGGGCATAGCCGGGGCTGTCGTCCAGCAGTTCCTTGCGCCGGTTGTAGCGCTGGGTGGTGCGGGAGTCCTTGTGGTCGGCCCAGCGCTGGACCTTGTCCGGGCGGGCGTCCTTCTTCGCCAGGGCGTGGGTGATGGCGTCGACCTTGACTCCGTGCGGCGGGTGGTTGATCTCGCCGAGCCCTGCCCGCTTCGCCAGCGCCCGCAGCAGCCGCCACACGGCCGGCTCGTCGAGCTGGCCGCCGGTAGAGGTGCAGAACAGCCAGCCGTCGGTGCGGCCGTCGAGGTAGTCCTGCAGCGCGTCCCAGGCCACGGGCGGCACGGGCTTCTTCTTCTTGCCGCCGCCCTTCACCGTCACCTTGAGGACGTGGTGGCCCTTGTCGTAGCCGAGGTCCTCCACCCGCGCGTTCAACAGCGAGTCGATGCGCAGACAGCAGGTGTAGAGGGTCAGCAGCAGTGCGTACGCGCGCGTGCGGTACGCCGCGACCCGGTGCCGGTCCCGCGCGGTAATCAGCAGCTCGATCCACTGCTGCTCGGTGTACCCCTCGGTCGGCGAGAAGTCCGGGTCGATGACCGGGCGCTGCACGGCGTCGAAGGGGTTCTTCAACCCGTCGTCGCTGACCTTGTCCAGGTAGGTGAAGAAACTGGAGGCCGCGGACAGGGCATTCGCCCGGGACGCCTCGCTGTACGGCTTCCCGGCCCGGACCATCTCGCCGCGCCCCCCGCCCTTGACCCGCACCCAGGTGGGAGCGTTCTGCAAGTACATGCGGAAGGTGTCGGCGAGCGGGAACTTCACCGCCATCGGGTGCGCGCCGTGCTCCCGGGCGAACTCCTCGAACGCTCGGAAACCGCGGGCATAGGACCGCTGGGTGTTCACCGATCGCTGGTGGGCAATCCAGGACGCAGCGAGGGTGGGCAGCGCGTCATCCTCGCCGTACAGCTCCACCAGGTGGTGGTAGAGCCGGCGGGCGTGCTCAGGCCACAGCGCGCGCGGGTCCCGGAGACCTGTCGTCAGAACCCCGTGCCCAGGCCGCAGGACGGGTGCGGTCACTGGTCTTTCACCTCGGTGTACACGGCCCGGCAGTTGAAGCACAGGGCGACGTCCTCGTCAGGGGAGGCGACGGTGGTGACCGGCCACAGCAGGGCCGGATCCGTGCAGGCGGGGCATTCGCGCAGGTCCCAGTCGCCGTCTTCCGGGTGGCCCACGAACTCCCAGCCCCACCGCAGGGCTGCCTCGTTGGACGAGGCGAACTTCTGCAGGCAGAACAGGCAGGTCGGCCACTCCGGCCACTCGCCCACCACCAGGGCCCCTTGGCGGCAGTCGGGGCAGATCAGTGTGTAGTCGGCATGCTCCTCCAGCTGGCTGGAGATGTGCTTCATGCGGTCCTCCACCAGGGCGTTGATGGTGCCGAGGCGCCTGCGCACCATCTCCATGACCTGCTCGACGTGCTCTGCCTCCTCGGCGCGGGGCGGGCGCAGGTGCTCGCTGACGAAGGTGAGCAGCAGGCCCAATACGCGCGTGGCTTGTGCTTCTACCTGGTAGGCCGAGGCCGTGTGCCCGTAGTGGGTCAGGGCGTTGCGGGTCTTGGCGAGGCTGTTGATTGCCTTGCGTTCCTGCTGCGTGAGGCTGACCCGGGCGATCTTCTCCAGCCGTTCGAGGGCTGTGTCGAGCGAGCAGCTCTGGAAGTCGCCGGCGGTGAACCTTGCCCAGCTGGCGGCTCCGGGTTCGGTGAAGACCAGGCTCCAGTGTTCGTGCGTGAGCCGGGCCTTGAGCAGGGTCTCGGTCGCGGCCTGCAGGTGCAGCACGGCGTACTTGAGCCCGCGGCCGTCCGGCTCGGCCGACTCCGGCCCCGAGAGGTACCAGACGGCGCTGCGGAGGTAGTCCATCCCGTTGCGTACCGGGGTGAAGTCGACGTCGGGCCGGCGCGGGGCGGGCTCGGCTACACCGAGAGTCTCGGGCAGGTCGGGGGGCTCCGGGTCGGTGTCAGAACTCGGTGCGGGCATCTCGGAAAGGTGGGCGGTCAGGTCGGGGTCGGGCACCCGGGTCTCCTTCAGGAAGAGGCGGGCCGCCGACGGCAAGGACATCCGGGGTGTGTCGCGCCAAGTCATCCGATTCCTGCACATCCTGACGGCCGGTCAGCATAGGCACAGGATAACCGTAATTATCCTGTGGGTTCTTTTGCGCCACCCCTACGGTGCAATCCGGCCGAACACTGTCAAGTCGCTTGCCATGTAAAGCTGTTTTACAGCACGGTGGTTGTGTGAGTACGAGACGACACGACGTGATGGCCGCACTGCGGGACTGGTCGAAGCCCGGACGCCGGGCCGATTTGCTCGCTGCCGCGTGGCAGGCGGGCGAGACCAACGTCTCCGCTCTCGCCGAGGCCGCGCGGATCAGCCGGCCGACTGTGTACGCGGATCTGAAATCTAGGGGCGTCGACCCTGACCACCGACCGAAGGGCAACAGCGTGATCACGAACCTTTCTTCCCCGCTCGATATCGAGGGCTTCACCGGCGTAGGCGAACGGATGGACGCCGAGTGCAATGCGGCACTACGCCGGTGGGCCGCGCAGCACCCGGACCTCGACCCGCGTGGTCCCGAGGGCCACACCGAGGGAATGCGGTTGGTGGCCATGATGGACACCGTTGCCCGCTACGCCGACGTACGCGACCGGCTGGCCCGCGAGCAGGTCGCCCGCGCCGAGCGCGACCGCCTGCTGCACCAGGTCGAGTTGCGCTGGGAGGCGCTGAGCACCGCCGCCGCGTGGCTGGCCGCCCACCACGCCTACGTCCTCGCGGTCGACGAGGCCCGCATCGCCATCGACATGTGGTACGAGCGCGCCGAGAGCGCCCGGAGTCGTTCGTTCTTTTGCTCCTCGCCCCGTGACGAAGCCGCCTACCGGCAGATTCAGGAGGCGGGGCACCCCGCGCTGGAGGACGCGATGGCCGACCTCGACCCGGACCCGGGAGTGACCACCTACGCGCTGCGCGCCAACCTCGACCAGGCCCACGAGCGCCGCATGGAGCTGGCCGCCGAGACGCTGCGGCTGGCCGGATCGGGCGCCAGCCGGTGAAGCAGCGCGTGAGCCGACCGGTACGGCGGGCTGCCCGCCTCGCCTACCGGCTACGGTCCGCAGACGCCAAGCTGGACCGGGCCCGCCTCTTCCTCACCGAGTCCACCGGGCAGTCCGACGAGAAGACGTACCGCCGCCGTGCGCGGGTCTCCGAGCTGCAGGTGCGATGGGCAACGATCCGCGCCCGGCGCGCACTCGACCGGGTGCCCGAGCGGGACCGCGCAGACGCCGACCGGCGTCTGCAGGCCCTGCTCCGGGTCGACTCGATCCTCACCTCGACCTCGCCCGCGGCCGTGCGCCGCTTCCTCCGCTGAAGGAGTCCACCGTCCGGCCACGCCAGGGTCCTGAGCACACCGTATGAAAGGGCAGCCGCAGCCATTCGAGCTGGCTACGGCTGCCCGCCTACCAGCATAGAGACCCGCATTCTGCGGGCTACAGAGGCCGGAGAACCCAGTTGAAGGACGCGGATGTCGAGCCCCTCGTACTGAGCGAGGCAGAGCACGACGAGATCCTCACGTCGCGCATTCTCCCGACCTGGACCGCCGGAGGCGTCTCGCAGGAACAGCCGGTCGCGGTGTTTGTCGCTGGTCCGCCGGGCAGCGGGAAGTCCACCCTGTGCGACCTGTTGCTGCACGTCCTTCACCGGCGGGGCGGTGCGGTGCTCATCGGCCGCGACCTCTACAAGACAGCCCACCCCCACTACGCCCAGCTCATGGCCACCGACGACCGCACGGCCGGTATCCGGGTGCGCCCGGACGTGCTGCGCTGGCAGGCAGAGGTCGAGGAACACGTGCGCCGCGAACGGTTCGACGCGGTCGTGGAAGCCCCCATCGCCGACCCGGAGCAGGTACGTGCGTACCGGACATCGGGCTACCGCGTCGAGATTCTGGTGCTGGCCGAGGCTCAGGCCGTGACGGAACTCAGCGCGCTGGACCGCTACCTGGCTCAGGTCAGCGAGACCGGGGCCGGCCGGTACGTCTCCTGGGACAACTCCGAGCAGTGCGCGCGCCGCCTGCCCAAGGGACTTGAGGTCATCGAAGCCGAGCAGTTGGCCCACCGGGTGATGGTGGCGCGCCGCGACCTCCAGGTGCTCTACGACAACGAGCTGACCCAAGACGGATCATCCTGGCAGTCCGCCGCGGGCGCGCCGCAGGCCCTGGCCGCAGCTCTCGCCCTGCCGTGGACCGCACCGCAGACCTGGCAATTCCGCCAGCAGGCGGCCCGTGTCCAAGAACAGCTGCACCCCACGGCGAGTACGCCGGAGCGGCGCCTCGCCGTGGCCGGCGGGCTGGAGCGGGTCCACGCCCTGGCCGAGCCGGTGCGCCGGATTGCCCAGCCGCTCACGGCGCCGCCCGGAGTCGACTACCACCGCCTCTCCGCAGACGAGCACGACTTCGTCTTCGACGAACTGATCGTGCCGTCGTACCTGAGCAACATCACCCCGCAGGCGGCGCCGGTCGCGCTGTACGTCATGGGCGCGCAGGGGTCGGGGAAGACCCGCGCTGCGTGGACGCTGCTCCGGGCGCTGCGCGGTCGCAGGCCCACGCGGATCCAGGGCGACATGTTCAAGGCGATGCACCCCGACTACGACCGGCTCCTCACCGAGCACCCGCGTACAGCCTCCGCTCGGATCAGGGGCGACTACAGGGCTTGGCAGGAAAGGGCCGAGGCGTACGTGCGCGAGCGCCGGGGCGATCTCCTGATCGAGATCGCGCCGGACAGCGTCGAGCACTTCATGGACGGAGCACGCCGTTACCAGCGGGCCGGCTACCGGGTGGAGGTGATCGTGCTCGGGGTGCGAGCCGCCGACAGCCGGATGGGTACCGCGGCCCGGGGCGCGGAGGTCGCCCGTCTCGGAGGTCAGCCCCGCTTCACGTCTGCCGCCGCCCATACGGCGACCGTCCGCTTGCTCGCGGAGGTGGTCCGGGTGGCCGAGGCGGAGCCGGACACCGTCGCCTCCCTCTCCGTCGTGGGCCGGGACTTGAGTGCCCTGTACCGCAACGTCCGTACCCCGGACGGCGTCTGGGTCCGACCGACCCGGGCCGGATACGCCCTGGAGAAGGTGCAGAACCGCCCGTACACGCAGGACGAGGCGACCCAGTTCCTGACGGGCCTCGCGCGGCTCCGCAGCGAGCTGCCCCAGTATCGTTCGGATCTGGCCGCAATCGCTGCGCTGGCCTGGCCGTTGATGCCCGCCCAGCTGCAGCCGCGCCCGCTGGCCACCACCCGTTTCACGGCAGGGCTGCCCGTCCCCCTTCTGCAGCTCAGCGGCTACGAGCCGCCCAGCTCCTTCCTGAGGGCCGCGTAACGCGTCGCGAGATCGGTCATCTCCCGTTCGTCGGCGCCCGACAGCGCCTCCTGGTCGGCCGCACATGCCGCGACCTTTGCCTTCAGCTTCTCCATGCGCTCGCTGTCGGGCTGAGCAGCCCGCCGTTCGGCCATGATCTGCTTCGCGTACAACCTGCTGACCGCCTGGATCAACTGCTCGACGACTTCGGGGCCCACGTGCTCAGACAAGGGAAAATCCTTCGGATAAAGGGGATGGGCCGTCATTGTCGCTGGCCGGGACAATGCGGCCCGGCACCCCTCTGCGCCGTGGGAACCTGCCGCGGACAGGGCAGTACACATAGGTTGAGACCTGCTGACGATCTTTCTGGGGGGTGTCGTGGCACGGGATCTGAGGATGCTGTTCGGTGCGAATGACCGTTCGGTTGCGGCCGAGGAAGCATTCACCAACCGGCAGGCCCAGTGGCAGGCTGTCGTCTCCGCGCTCGCCGACCACCTGCAACGCGTCGCTGGACCGGCCTTCGATGTCGAGGACATGGGCAGTCCCCGCCACAATGTCCTGGTCGCCCACGGTGTCGGCGGGATCGGGAAGAGTACGTTCTCCCGCAAGATCGAGGCATCTCTCCTCGACTCCAGCGGGCGGCCCGCTCAGTGGCCCGCGCCCGCCTGGCCGACCGAGCGGCTGCTTCCGGTGCGTATCGACCTGGCCCGCTCCAGCGGCGTCGACTTCGAACGGGTCGTGCTCGCGATTCGCCTGGCTATCGCCTCCCTGGGAAGGCCCATGCCCGCCTTCGACCTGGTGCTGCGCCAGTACTGGGAGCACAACCACCCGGGCGAGCCACTGGAGGAGTATCTGCGGCGCGGTGGGCTGTTCAGCCGGTTCAGCAACGCGGTCAACCTGCCGAACCAGCTGCAGTCCGCACTCGCCGACGTCGCTCAGGCCCTGGCCCTGCCCGGCACCGTGGGCGGCGCCGTCGGACAACTCAGCACCGCCCTTGTCGGCGCGCTGCGTGAGCACCGCCAGACCGTCCGGGCACTGGCCGGCTGCACGCGGCTGGCCGACATCCTGGAGGCCGAGCCGGACCTGGAGACGTTGAGTTTCGCGACCCACCTGCTCGCCTGGGATCTGGACCAGCTGCCCGCCGCCAAGCGGGTCACCCCCGTAGTGCTGTTCGACAGCTTCGAGGAAGTCGGCGACCGCCTCCACCGCGACTTCGAGCGTCTGCTGCAGCGCATCGTGTGGCTGATGCCCAATACCTTCTTCGTGGTCACCGGGCGAAACCGTCTGCAATGGGCCGAGGACGGCCTGCAGGGACAGCTCGACTGGACCGGCCCCCTCGCCTGGCCGGGCCTGACCGCCCACGTGCCGGGCGACCGCGCTCACAGCGGTCCCGCGGTGCGGCAGATCCTGATCGGCGGCTTCTCCGACGAGGACTGCGACGACCACCTCGCCCGCCGGCTCGCTCACAACGGACAGCCACTGATCCCCGAAGACGTGCGCCGTGCCATCACCGCCCGCGCCCACGGCCTGCCCCTGTATCTGGACATGGCCGCCATGCGGTTTCTGGAGATACGGCGCAGCGGACAGACGCCCCGGCCGGACGACTTCGGCGACTTTCCCGCCCTGATCTCCCGCACCCTCAGGGACCTGACCCCCGACGAACGCCACGTGCTGCGCTCCGTGTCGCTCCTGGACGCCTTCTCCATCGACCTGGCCACCCAGGTGGCAGGTCTCGCCCACGACGCGGCGGCCCTGCGGCTGAGCGAGCGGCCCTTCATCCAGGACGAACCGACCGCGGGCCTGTGGCCCTTCCACCTCCACCAAGTGGTGCGCTCCGCGATCCGCAATGCCGACGACCTCACCGATGACCGCTGGTCCCCGCAGGACTGGCAGCGGGCAGCCGAGCGTGCGCTCGCCGCACTGGGCCAGGAATGGACGCACGGTCCACGGCGCGACCGTACGGTGCTGATCGGCTGTCTACGCCAAGGTCTGCGCCTGGCCCGCGATCACCGCCTCGACCTGGGCTGGCTGACCGAGGCGGCCTTCTCCTACGTCGGCGACTCCGTGTGGGAACCGCTCGCCCCGCCCGCCCGAGGCCAGTCGGATGACGTCCTGTCGACGCCGGCCGAAGCGCTGGTCGACACGCTCAGCACGCTGGCCCGCCGTCAACGCGAGCACCGCGCCCGCACCGTGGAACGACTCACCACCGTCATCGACTCCGGGCTGCTGCCCGTCGAGTTGCACGACATGGCGGTGTACTACCGGGCCAAGGCGCTGCGCGACATCGGGCGCAACGAGGATTCCCGGGGCGGCTATCAGCACGTTGCTGAGGGGGGAGGCCGTTTGGCCCCGGCTGCCCGCCGGGGGCTCGCCCAGGCTGCTCGACTGGCCGGGGATTTCCCCGCCGCGTTCGCCGCCGGCCGAAGGCTGGGCTGGGAAGGCCGCCATCAGCGTGTCCTGGGTGACCTGTACTGGATCCAGGGAGACGTACAGCGGGCCGCCCAGGCGTACCTGGACGGGCGCCTGGAAGCGGAAGAGCACGCCAAATCCGGTGAGGCCGCGCACACCCAGGCCATGCGCGCATTCGCCGTCGCTTTCTACGATCCCCGCCAGGCCGACGACGAACTCGACCTGGCCCAGCAGCTCCTTGCCGGCCTCGACCTGCGCGCCACGACGATCAACGCCGCCATGGCCTCCGTCATCCGCGACGCCGGCACTCCCACGGTCGACGACCGTGTCGTTGCCCTGCGCGGCGAACTCCAGGACGCGGGTCTCACCTCGATGATGCCCACCCTCGAAGCCGCCGTAGCCTTCCACCAGGCCGTCCTCGACGACCACCCCGCCCTGGACGCCACCCTCGCCCGGCTCCGCGAACAGACTCACGGGGGCACGTTCACCTACTACATCGACATCGCGCATTTCATGGCCGACCTGCCACTTCCCGCCAGCCACACCCCGCCGCACTGGCTGGACGGCGAACCGACCACCCGCGCCCGGTGGCGCGCGCTGGTCACCGCACGGCGCGACCAGCTACGCACCACTGCTCCGTAACCCGGACCAGGCCGAGACCGCGGTGAAGGCGCCCACCTTGATGGTGGGCGCCCTCTTCCTGACTGGCGGGGCACGGTGACCCAGGGGGGGGATCAGCCCAATACCCTCCAGGGCTCCCGGCCCTCCTTGTCGGGGCCGGGCTGTGCCCACATCTCACGGTTGAACTGCTGGTACGCCGCCTGTAGATATTCGGGCGACAGGTGGGAGTCATTGGCCAGGGTCTCGAAGGTGTTTCCTTCGGCAAGGGCCTTCTCGACCGCCTCGTGCAGGCTGATCTGCGTTCTGCGGTTGGCCTCGACGAGGTCAGCGACCAGGTCCGCCCACCGTCCGTCGCGCAAGCTCTTGGCAGCGTTATCGGCGATCATGTCGGCCGCCACGGTCAGGCCCGCGTCCATGAGCTGCCGGTCCTCTGACAGTGCTTTGGTCTTCGTGCCGGGAATCCTCATGGCCGCACAGTAGAACCCTCTGGCCCTCGCTCGCCGGGGTCTTACCCATCCCCGTCAGTTCGGGTGGCCACGCAGCCGTACGGCACTCCCGTTCACCTCACGCCGTCAGGGGGAGGGGAACCGGATCGGATAGGACACCGTGGGCCGGGGAATCGGCTTCTGACCCCAGCCGGAGAACTTCACCGGATAGACCCCGGACGCGGGGCGCGGCTGACTCTTTCCGTCGGGCCCCTTGGGCTGCATCGAGTTGCCACCGCCGACAACGATGATCCCCACGACCGCCACAATCGCCATCTCCCTGCGGGCCCCGGCAGCCCACCGCGAATGGCCTTTGACCGGTGTTCCGTCCGCCCTGCTGTACGGCCTGATCCACGGCATCTGGTCGCCCCCTCCCAACGCTCCACTGGTGACCTTTCATCGTGGCACCACCTGCTGACCTGCCGTCAGCCAAAGTGGATCAGCGGCCGGAAAAGAGCAGCGAGAATCAGCCGCCCGACGCTCAACTAGTTGATCTGGCAACGGAGTTGGAGCGCGGTTGTCAGTGGCGTCCTCTACCGTTGTGGGTTGCCGGGCTCCCCCGCCGGCGCCGCCTCTCTTGTCAGCGAGGAACCCGCAGATGCCCCATGTCCGCGCTCATCGCCGTTCCGATGGCACCTTCGTCCGCGCCCACAACCGCCGCGCCCGGCCCCGCTCAGGCACCCAGCTGCGCACACAGCCACGACGCACGACGCCAGTCCGCCCCCGCCCGATCGTGCAGACGGGACCCACCGTGCCCGTCCGCGCCTACCGCCGGGCTGACGGCACCTACGTCCGCCGCCACGGCCGATCCCTCACCCGCCCCGTAGCAGTGGCCGCCGGTGGTGGACTGGGTGGCCTGCTCCTCCTGCTGCTGGTTCTCGGTGCCTTCTCCTCGGGTGGTAGTCAGAGCGCTCCCGCGCAGCCGTCCGTACCGTCCCACTCCGCTTCGCATCGGTAGAATCTGTTCCGGAACGATTGGGAACGGCGAAGGGGCCCGGCGTCATAAGCCGGGCCCCTTCGCCGTTCCCAATGCTGTCCCAGGTGTGAGGGTGGGCCATGTCGCTACCGCCGGTATCGCCCCGTCACCGTACGGCCCTGTGCCGTTGGTGGTGGGCTGGGTTTCGTCTGGGGCGGACCGCATTGTCGCCCAGGCACCAGCCGACATCACGATTGACCTCGACAAGGACGTCGTCGAGCGCAGCCCCCACCGCACGACGAAGGGCGCCCGCAGCCATTGGAGCTGGCTGCGGGCGCCCTTTCGACTGTACCGGCCGCGGTTGCACCCGCCGCAGTCAGTGCCACCGCTTATTGGTGTCGTTGACGCCTGCCTCAGCTGCGGTGAGGTCGACGTGCATGGTGATGCCGGGCCTCCCTCCGACCTTGATCAGGAAATTCCCGCGGCCAGGTGGCTCGACAGCGGCGTCAGAGGTGTCCCAGCCCGGAGGAGTCGACCACTCCGTCAGGCGCCGCTGCTCGACCGTGGAGAGGTCTACGACCTGCTGGAGCCGGGGCATTTCGTCCCGGGGCAGGCCCGCGCAGATGACCATGCCGGATCTCTCCACGAAGCCCGCAGCTTTCTGCCGGTCTTCCTCCAGGGGGAGGGCGAGCAGGTCACGCATCGAGTGGGTGATCATGGCCATTCCCACGCCACGCTGGCGGTTGAGGCGGGTCAGCGTGTCGACGCGCTCGACCAGGCCGGGCGATGCCCGCAGGACGCGCCACAGCTCATCGAGTACGAGGAAGTAGTGCCGCTCCGGTTCCAGCCCGGCGTCCGTGAGCGCCTGTGAGGCAGCGACCGCGCCGAACCCGTACGACCAGCAGGACATCAGGGCCGCCGCCTGGAGCTGCACCTCGGAGTCGTCGATGGACGAGATGTCGAACACCACCGGGCGGTCGAGCCGCATCGGCTCGCTGGTGGGGTGAGCGAACGTGTCGCCCAGGCGTCCCTGTCCCAGCAGTCCGGCCAGGGAGGACTCCAGGCGCTCCGTGATGTCCCGGTAGCGGGTCATGTCCCCACGGTCGAGCGCCGCGATACGTACGTCCTCGGGCGGTTCCTTGATGACCTGCAGCAGGTCCCCGAGGACGGGCACCCCGTCGTGGCGGTCGTCCAGGCAGTTCAGGGCAGCAGCGAGGATCGATTCCTCGCGGTCCGAGGGAGGTTCCCGCCGGAGGATGGTCAGGAGGGACGCCACCATCGTCAGGCGCCGCCCGCGCGCGTCGGCCAGCAGTGCCCGCCGCGCTTCTCCCGTCAGCCGGTCCGCGGCCGCCGTCGCCTGTCCGGGATCCAGAATGTTCAGGTAACCACGGCCCCGGCCCAGGGTGATGACCTGCCCGTCCAGCGCCCGGATGAGGTCCACGTAGTCGGGTTTGAGGTCGCCGAAAATCATGGGGAGCACGCCGTATCCGGCGAGGCCGAGAGCCATCCGCCGGACCAGGGTGGACTTGCCCAGCGCGGGCATTCCGAGCAGGAACACGCTGGGATTGCTGATCAATTTGGCCCGTTGGAACCACGAGATGGGATCACAGCAGACCGTGGCGCCGGAATGCAGATCGCGGCCGAGCGGCACCCCCTTGGTGGGAGTGCCGCTACCGGCTCCGAACGGCCAGAGTCCGCAGACCTGTACCGAGGTCCCGCGCCATTCGGGGGGTGCGTCGATGAACCGGTGAGCACCGCCGCCGGCACCAGCCCAACCACGCAGGCCGGGACGACGCCGCCGGGGTACCGAAGTCGTACGTGCCATCAGGTACTCCGTTACAGGTTGTCTCGGACCGAGCTGGGGATGGTCAGGTGCAGCGGCAGGACCAGGCCGATAGGCAGACACGCAGCGAAGGCCGCCGCTTGAGAACCGGTCACCACACGCAGCTTGATCCGGGCGGGTGCCGCCAGGTTGTCCACCGCAGCGCGTGCACGTGGGCCGGCCGCACGATCTGCGACAGTCGCCGTGACCAGCATGGAGAACCGCACGACGCCCGCACCCGCGGCTTCTTCCTGCGCGGTCTGATCGGCAGAGCGCACAGCAATGTCGTCCATGGCCTTGGCGATGTGCGACTGGTTGGCCTTCAACCGGGCGTTCTTCCGGTCCATTTCCACGATTCGGGCCGCTGCTGACGGGTCATGCGGCCGGTACAGGAGCGTGACCCGTTTGCGTGCGATATCCGGGTGGGGCACCAGGAGACCGGTCAGCACGGAGGAGAGGACCTCACCGCGGGGAGCCTCGCTCATCATCCACGTGACGCTGGTCGCGGTCTCGTGCCGGTAGTGATCCCACGCTTCCTCGGCCCCGGCCGGTCCGGCATCCGACCAGGTGAGTCCGCTCCCGCCGGTCGAGCGTGACTCCTCGACGAGCGTGGACACCGAGGGGTCGTACGCGATCCGTACCGCTTCGCTCAATTCCTCGGCCGACAGGGGCCGCGCGGCGCCGGCTCCCGTCATGGAGAGCCCCTCGGTCAGGCCCGGCAACCGGTTGCCGAGGTCTACCGCCATCTCGGCAACCGTTCGGCGCGGGTGCCCGTTGCGGGCAGCGCCGGAGTACGTGAGCGCGATGCGGGTGGAGATCTGCGCAGAACTCGCCGGGTACGACTCCAGGACTTCCGCCAGCATGTCCTTGGCCAACTGCGGGGCGTCCGGGTCCAGGTTGCTGTGGACCTCACCGCGGAGCCGGAGACCGCTGTCGGGTGCGGACTCAACGGTGACCGACGCCCCGACCAGTCCCGGCTCCGTGGCCAGGGAAGAGAGCCAGTGTCCCCAGTACGCCACCCAGATGTCGACCTGGTCCTGGTCTACGAGGGCGGCCCCGTCGGCGTCGCAGGTCAGCACCACCACGTGGTGACGGCTGTTGGGGTAGGTCAGCAGCCCGAAGGGACGCCCGTACGAGTCCTGAGCCTCCGACAGATCGGAGGAGGCAGCCAGGCCGGGCAGCTGGCATGAGCCCTGGTCCGTGCGGCCGAGCGGCCCCGACCGGTAGATGTGTGCCCCGCGCTTCACGGTCTGGCGCCATGCCAGCCGCGACGTCATCCGTACCAGCATGGTGCGTCCGTGCCTGTCCTTGAGTGCGAGCGGCGTCATGACCAGGGCGAGGACCACGGCGATCACGATGGCCAGCACGTAGCTGATCAGGGTGCAGAGCACCACGACGATCACCCCGCCCAGCAGCATCAGGCTCGTGACGAAGCCCAGCTGAGAGATGACCCCTGCCGTCGTCGGTCGCCGCCAGTTGCCGTAGGTCCGCGGGGCTGCCGGCCCCGCCCCCTCACCTGCTGCTGCCACTGGGTCCACCACCGTTCTTGTTCTGCTGCGAGGGACGTGTCGGCTGTTGTGCGGGCCGGGCCGGTTGAGAACCACCGGGGCCGGGGCCGTTGGGGGTGGAGCCGGCGCCGGATGAGCGAGCCGGAGGCACCCCGCCGGAGGGCCGGTTCGCCGGGCCGGATGTGCCGGACGTGGGTGCGGTGCCCCCGCTCTGACCGGGCGGTGTACCACCGTTGGGGCCGGCGGAGGGCTGGGAGGGTGCGCCACCGTTCGGCGGAGTGCCGCCCGGAGGCTTCCCGCCGCCGGATCCGCCGCCCGGCGGAGAAGTGGGGCCGCCGCCGGCGGGCTTGGCTCCGCTGGCACTGGAGGCGCCCTTGGCCGCACCCTTGGCCGCGAGACTGGCGCCGCCGCTCTTGATGGCGATGGCGCCGGTTGCCACGCGGGACGCCATACCCCCACCACCGCCGCCACCACCGATACCGGCGAGGCCGCCCCCGCCCACATTGTCGATGACCGGCGCAATGAACTTCATGAGCGCGGGCAGGGTGAACGCGGACATGATCAGCAGAGCCACCCCGTACAGCTGTGGCATCAGGTCCTTGGAGTCGTTGGTCTGGAATTGGCTGAACGCTGTGGCGTAGATGATCGCGGCGGCAGGTTTGTAGCAGATGAACGCCAGCAGCCACCCCACCGACTTCTTCCACCAGGCTTGGCCCTGCTCCGATCCGGACGCCGCTGCAGCCATCGGGAGAGTCCCCACCAGGACGAACAGCAGTGACTGCCGGACGATCACGCTGAACAGCTGGATGAGCCCGGACAGCGACATGAGAATCGCGATGATCAGCGAGACCGACAGCTGGTCCACGTTCTTCAGCGTCGACATCTCCAGCAGCTTGTTGCTGAACGCCTCGATGCAGGCATGGGTGGCGGAGTCTCCGGGGCAGCCAATGGACCTGTTCACGATCCAGTTCGAGAACAGATCACCGCCCTTGGTCAGCAGGTTGACCGCGGCGACCGCCGTGGAGGTCGCCACCACCAGGCGGACCATGCCTTTCGCAGCCTCTTGCGCCGGTTCGGTCCGCCGGGTCCAGGCCATCTTCCCGGCCGCCACGAGCAGGCACAGGACCGCCAGCCACGTCGTGATGGCGAACGTGCTGCTGAGCAGGAACGCGAGCGGCCCCGAGTCCTTGTTGAGGGTCGGTGTATCGGCGCTCAGCCAGCCCAGCGCCAGCTCCCGGACCATCCACACCGCCCCCTCCTGGAACGAGTGGACGATGGACTCCCAGGCGCTCGACGCGGCGTCCTTCACCGCACCGGTCGCGCCGTCCTTCGCCTCGCAGGCCGGGGGCCGGCCCAGGGCCGACAGATTGTCATCCCAGAAATCGCACCAGCCCATGGCCTACAGCCCTCCCCACGTCACGTAGCCGGACAGGTCCGGCACTGACTTCTGCGGGGCCGCCACGGCGGGAATCTCGTACAGCCAGTCCCCCTTGGTGCTGTCCCAGTGCAGGGTCACCGTGGAGACCTGCAGGGCACTGTCCGCCGACGATCCGGAGAACTTCGTGACGAGTTGGAGGACCGCAATGTCCTTGCTGTACGTGACGAACTGGAATCCGGCGAACTGGCCCAGCTCACCGGGGACCGGAGCGACCGGGGTGTGCTCCTTCTCGTATTTGGCCCGCTGCTTGATCAGTCCTGCCTGGCCGTCCCCGTAGGTCTGCTTCTTGATCACGGTTTGCCAGTCGGACGCGACGGTGTAGCGGATGGAGATCTGCGCGGCCGCGAAGAGAGCGCCGGTTGGTGTGTGCGCGTAGCAGCGCGCGACGTCACCGTTCACGACCGCGGGCCCGGAGGCTTTGCTGGAGGGGACCGCCACGGTGCGGAAGAGCGCCCAGTTCGCGGGCGGAGCCGTACGCGGGATCTCCTGCCCCGTATCGGTGAGTTCCGGGCAGGCGCCCTTCCCCGTGCTCGCCGAGGCGGAGGGCGAAGACGTCGGTGCGGAAGGCCCCGCCTCTCCCTTGGAGGAACCGCCACCGCTCTTGATGACGACGAGGACTCCGAGGACGAGCAGCACGGCGAGGAACAGCGCGCTCATCTGCCACCAGCGCGAGGCCCAGGGGCTGGTGACGTCGTCCTGGTCCTGCTCTGCTCGGTTGTCTGCCTCGCGCGCCATCAGGTGAGCGCGGTGACGATGCCGGAGGCGGACGCAGCCAGGACGCAGGCAAAGAGCACCTTGCCCAGGCCGCCCATGTGTTCGCGGCCTTCGCCGTTGTTGTGCGCGATGGCCATCTTCCCGGCGACCGTCAGAATGCCGGCGACGCACGCGATCGTGACGATGACGAATACCCAGTGAAGGATGACCAGGAGCTTGTCCATGCCGGGTGGGTTGCCGCCGCCTTTGGACGGGTCCGGCACGGCGAGCAGGTGTGTGGAGTGCGTGGCAGCGTCGCCCAGCGCGATGAGCAGATCAGACATGAATCCCCGATTCGGTGAGTGCAAGCAGTTCCCGGGCCAGCCCCTTTGCCAGCTCCGGGGGTACAGCAGAGGCCGGCGGTTCGCCGAGCCTCCAGGTCTCCATCCAGGGCACCGTCCACAAGCGCGGCACCCCGCCGGACACCAGCCGCCGCAGATCACGCAGCGGTGCGGGCAGCCGCCCCGGAGCATCGGCGACGACCACCAGGCCCAGCAGCTCGACACCGGGCAGCGTGCCGGACGCCCACTGACGGGCCGCCACCTGTGCGGCCTGCAGCCCGCTTGCCGTCGACCGGGCCACGAGCACCACACGGTGCTGCGGGCCGCCCGCCGTGGCCATCGGCCAGTACCGGCCCGCTTCCGCCCCTCCAGGTACAGCCGCGCACAGCGACGTCGCGCCCGCCCCGCCGTGGCATCCCAGCCACCACCAACGGGCCGCGCCAGCAGGCGCAGTTGCAACGGGCAGCCCCATCGGCGGTGCGGTGACCCCGGGTTGAGGCCCGCTGACCGCCGGCTCGTACGCGGCGACCGGCTGGGAGTGCGTCTCCGGCCGGGCCGGATCTGCTACCGCATTCGGCAGCCAGTGATTGACTGGAGCCCCATCAGACACGGTTGTTCCCCCTAAACCATCCGCAGGAAAAGCAATTGTGCCAGACGGTTATTTTCCTGGCACGTTCCGTCAACTCCCGTAAGCTGGAGCAAATTACGGGGGGGTTGGCCTGCATGACAGATAACAGCTGCGGCGTCCGAAAAGTGGCGTACCGGGGGGTGCGATGAGTAGTCCGCTCCGTGGCGGACCGGCCGCCTTCCTCGCGGCCGGCGCAGCATTCGCCGCCCTGGTGGCGCTTGCCATCGTCGGGGGTGCAACCAGTGACGATGCCGACTCCGGTGGAACCTCGTTGTTCCTGAAACGTCAGCTTGTTCCGGCCGAGTACCGGGATTGGGTGGTGAAAGCCGGGACCACGTGTACTGACGTCTCGTCACCGCTGATTGCCGCGCAGATCGAGGCCGAATCGAATTGGGGCGCCCACCGGACGTCACCCGCCGGAGCCCAGGGGATTTCCCAGTTCATGCCCGGTACCTGGAAAACCTGGGGTGTCGACGCGGACAACAGCGGAACGGCCGACGTATTCAGCGCCCCTGACGCGATCATGACCCAGGCCCGGTACGACTGCTGGCTCGCCAAAAAGGTCCGCAGCTACAAGATCGAGAACGCTGACGTCACGCGGCTGATGCTCGCCGCGTACAACGCAGGCCCTGATGCGGTGCGGGCGGCCCACGGGATGCCGCCGTTCCCCGAGACGCAGCAGTACGTCGACCGCATCACCAAGTTGATCAGCAAGTACGCCGAGGGTGAGCAGGGCAGTGCGTTCGGGTCCCAGGTGGTGGCCGCGGCCGAGCGCTGGATGGGGACCCCCTACTCGTGGGGTGGGGGCTCAGTCGACGGACCCTCATACGGGGTGGCCCAAGGCGCCTCGATCAAGGGCTTCGACTGCTCCAGCCTGGTACAGAACGCCGTCTATCACGCCTCCCACGGGTCCATCCTCCTGCCGCGTACCAGCCAGGCACAGGCCACCCAGGGCAAGGCCATCAGCAAGAAGGACATTCAGGTTGGCGACGTCATTGCTTTCGCCCTGAACGGGCCGGGCGACTACGACCACATCGGGATTTACATCGGGAACGGGATGATGGTCCACGCTCCGAGGACCGGGCAGGACGTCCGCACCGCATCTCTGACCGATGCCTACTACGCCAGCAAGCCCCAGAAAATCAGGAGGTTCGGATGACCACGCGCGGCCCGCTCATTCGCATCGCGACCACTGCCGGGGCCGTCTGCCTGCTGGCCGGTGGCTGCAGCTCCGGCGGGGGAATCCTGGGCACGGACAACGCGGACCACTCCACCGCGGCCCCCACGACACCGGCCCCCACGGGCGCCGGCCCCTACTCGGATCCGCCGAACGCCAGCCCTGCAGAGCCTCTTCCCACCCGCTCGGCCAGCCAGCCGACGGGCGGGATCCCCTCCCCCGGCTCGGTCACGCAGACGGATGCCACCGCCGTCAGCAAGGGCGCCATCACCGCGCTGATGACCTACGACACCACGGTGGACACCTCCCGCTACCAGGCCGCCGCCCGTACCGCAGACGCCGGATGGTGCACCGCCACCTACGCCGCCCAACTCCGTGCGGGCAAGCCCCGCTCGGCGCCCGGCAGTGAGTGGGACACCTGGACCGCGCACCACGCGTACACCGCCGTCGACATGATGAAGTCCGCGGACGCCGGGATCCCGCCGGACACCGGCACCACCGCCTACCGGCAGTGGGCCGTGACCGTCACCGTGACCGGCCGCGACAACTGGCGAGGCGCCCCCGAGACATACACCGCCTACGCCTCACTCACCCGCGCGGCCGCGGGAGCACCGTGGCGCGTCAGCGCCCTCTCACTCCAGTGAACGAAGGAACGAACAACACCGTGGCCACCACCCCGCCGGTACCCGCCTGGCCCCTCTACCGGCTGCTCGCGGACGAGTCCGGCGCTGTCACCATCACCGGCCCGGCCGCCCCGGACAGCACGTATCCCACCCGGGGCGCAGCGACCGATGCCGTGGCCCTGACCGCCTCGCGGCTCCAGCCCCCACGCCCGGTCAGGGCCGAGGCGATCGATACGGACGGCACGGTGTGGCCACTGATCATCAGCCCGGACCGCACCATCGAAGCCGGCCAGCCTGTACGGGCCAAAACCCCACGGCGGAAGAAGACACCGCCAGCTCCGGCAGCCGCTTTGCCAGCTCAGCAGCAGGCCGACCAGGCGCCGCCCGCTCCCGTGCAGTCCAACCTCCAGCGGCTGCTCGCCCAGGCCGCCAAGAAGCAGGACCAGGCCCAACCCCAGCCCCCCGTACAACGGCCCGCCGCCCGAGCCCGGAGACAGTCAGCGCCTGTTCCCCAGCAGCTGGCCGAAGCTCCTCGGGAACAGGCGCCCACCCTCCTGACGATCCAGCGGTACGCGGATGCTGGTGACCTCTCCCGCGCCTACCAGCTCGCCCAGGCACACGACGACGGGGTGGCCGCCATCCACGGCCCCAGCCACAGCGAGGCACTCGACGCCCGCACCCTGCGCGCCGATCTCGCCGCCGCACTCGGCGACAACGCCGGCGCCATCGTGCTGTACCGGGACGTAGCCGACCGCCGAATGCGTACCGGCAACGCCGTGGTGGCTACCCAGATCGCAGACCGGGCCCATACCCTCTGGCTCCAGATCGCTGACATCGCCTCCGCAGCGACCATCGGAGTCAGCATCGTGCGGATGCGCGCAGACATCGCCGCAGACGACAGGTACCACCACGCCTACCAGTACCAGGCGCATCTCCAGGCCCTGCTCGCCCAAGGCCACACCACACTGGCCTTGCAGAACGTCCCGACCATGTAGGCAGGGGAGCGCTGCGCGGGGGGTCGGTAGCTCCTCGGCCCCGGGGGGCCTGTGGTGCCCCGCCGGGGCGGCTGGTCAACGTCGGCGGCCGTCGGTCCGTCGTGGTCTTGGAGAAGGGATTTGTGGCTGATCTAGTCGGTGGTGCGGGTGGCCACCGACCGCAGTCGTGCGTCTTACGCCCTCGACGGCATCCGGGCCCCGATCACCGTGCCCCTGCTGTCACGACTTCCCGGACCTGGCCAGTAGAACTAAGAACACAACGCCGAGACAGCTGATCACCTTCGGGTACCGCAGGACCAGCACCAGAGGGAATCGCCAACCCTTGTACTGCCTCAAGGACGGCCGCTCACGCTGACGTCGGGCCTCGCGGATCCCCTTCTTAACACCGCGTGCGATGGAGCGCTCATCCACAGCTGTCCCTTTCCCCCAGTTTGTCCGTGACGCCAATGAGACGACGGTTGACGATCTCACGCCCACACCCGGACCCTCTCGCCGAACAGCTCGGGGAACTCCGGAACCCGCGATCCGCGTGGATCGCCGCCCGGTTGATCAGTCGGGAGAGCCGCCTCTGGGCTGTCCGTACCCGGCGTGGCCACCGGCGGCCGTCGGTCGTCTCCAGCTCTGAGTGATGCCAGCGTTCGGTGGACCAGGTCCAGGAGATGGCAGTTGCTGACGATCGATGGCCTGGGGTTTTCCACAGGGCTAACACCGTTCAGCCGTAAGCCGGAAGAATGGTGGCCATGGACCAGGGGGAACACAGGACGGGCATGGCCGTACCATCGGCACAGGAGAGCAGTTTCGCCCGGACCGCCCCGGCTCCTCCGGCGGACGCGGATCAACAATCCGCCGCAGCAACAGAGTTAGCACCTGCATCCTGTCCGCGAGCGTCTACGCGGCAGCAAGGGGTGACAGGTCGCCGCTGTACGAGGAGCCCACACGCATGACGCCGAGCGTCGACACTCTTTCCGCATGGTCCGACGAGTCCTTCCAGGAGAGGGACTCGGCCGGCTTCTACATCATTGCTGCCGCAGTGATCGAGCCCGCCGTGATCGACAAGGCCCGCGAGGCAATGCTCCAGAGACGAGGCCGGCGGCAGACGACCAAGTCCCATTGGACGGAGATGGACGACCGCGAGCGTCGACTTGCGGCCGACGCAGTCGCGACTCTTGGCGGCCTACACGTCGTGGCTGTCGGTTCGCCGGTACCCGTACGCCGACAGGAGCGCGCGCGGAGGGCGTGCCTGTCCGAGCTTGTTACCCAACTTCATGGCTTCCGGGTCGGGCATCTCTATATGGAGGCCCGAGAGCCCCAGCTCAACGCCAGGGACATCGCCACTCTGCAGCACGCTCGCCGCTACGCGCTGCCCAAGGGGACGGACTTTCGTATCGATCACGTCCCAGGGGGGACGGAGCCGTTGCTTTGGATTGCGGACATTGTCGCGGGCGCATGTCGTGCTGAGCAGCTGGGCAGAGCGGCGTACAGAGAGGCGCTCGGAGATGTGGTGCTTGACTTCGAGGTGAGCACCCGCTGCTGAGCGGTTACCTGCCGCGGGCGGGCACCCGAGGCTGCACGGAAGGCACCCAGAAATGCGCCGAGCCAGGCTCCCGGTCTGCCCCAGGTCACCTGGCTCCACTTCTGACAGCCCACGGCCGCCAGCTATGTGCCCAGTGTGCCACGGCCCAGGCTGTTTGGCACGTGGCGCGTCAAGAGTGCCCATACGGTCACCGGGGGGTCTGCTTTGGCCCGAACCTTTGGGAGTACCGGGTGGCTGTCTCCGCGACGACCGGCGCGGATCCGGTAGGTGCACTCGCGGGACAGGCCAGCCACCTCCCGGATCTGCAGGCTTGGATAGAATCGAACCTATGTCCGATCGTTCTGCCGCAGAGCGGCTCTACGCCCTCCAGTGCATGGAGCAGGTGCAACTTGAGGACCTGGAGCGCACCCGCCAGTGGATCGCGACCATGAAGCGCAAGGCGCAGGAAGAGCAGTACGCGAAGGAGCGGGCCGAGCAGCCGCGACCAGAGTGGGTGGCGCAGCGCGGCGTCGGAACCGGGCCGCCCACCATCCACACGACGCTCGGGGATCCAGAAGCGTGCTGGGATGCAGAGGTGGACTACGCCCGGGTGCGGCCGATCAGCCGGGAGCAGGCGCTGCGCGCGTTGACGGAGGAGGGTGCGCAGGCATGTATCCAGTGCCGCCCGGACACGGTGCTCGGGCTTCCCTGAGGGCGGCCGCCGGGGATCACCGGCCGGACTGCTGAGGGCGTCGATCGGGTGGACCCTGGAGGGATGGACAGTGCGTCGCTCAAGGTGGGCTTGGCGCAGGCCATGGCCTCTCTTCCAGAGGGCCCGAACTGGGCATATGAGCCGAAATTTGATGGTGACCGGACGACGGTGCAGCGTGGTCAGCACACGGTGACGCTGCGATCGAGGGCCGGCCGGGTGGTGAATGCGTCCTGGCCTGATCTGGTGGCAGCGGCCATGCGCCTCCCCGAGGGGGTACTCCTCGACGGTGAGGTGTGCGTGTGGCGCAATGGGCGGCTCGACTTCGGGGCGGTGCGCAGTAGAGCTTCGAGCACCAGCATCCGCGCCCGGCAGCTCGCCAAATCCATGCCCGCCAGCTTCGCGGCGTGGGACGTCCTCGCGCATCCTGACCACGGAGACGATCTACGGAATTGGCCGTACTCGGAGCGTCGGCGGATTCTCGTGGATCTGCTCACCCCGCTCGGCCCACCCTTGCAGCCGGTGCCGATGACAACGGACATCACAGAGGCCAGGATCTGGTTCGAGGTGCTTCCCGAGCAGGGCCTGGAGGGACTCGTCGCGAAACGGCTGGACGGCCCGTACCCGCGTCGGCGCTCCGGCGGATGGCAGAAAATCCGGCACGCGGACACCGTGAATGCCCGGATCGTCGGCTATACCGGGCCGGTATCCCGGCCCACGCACCTCGTGGTGGAGCTCCCGGACGGGCGGGTGGCGCTCACCCGCTCCCTCACCGCGGCGCTCCGGGCACAAGTGGCCCCCGCTCTGCGGGACTCCGGACCCGGCCGGGCGGCGCGGACGAGGTCCGGAGAGCGGTACACCACCTGTGGCCGCGGCCCCGTAGTGGAAGTGGAGGCCGGAACCACCCGGCACAGCACGGTGACAGCCACGCGTGTCCGGTGAAAGCCGGTGGTCAGACCAGCCGGGCGCAACTGAGCGGGATGACGCCGCCGCGGCCCTGTTCTCCCGAAGCTGCCGCGAAGTGACAAGTAGCTCTCTGTAGCGGATCTGGGGTGCGCTTGTCAGCGTTTTCGATCTTCTGGGCTCATCGGGGGCCGTGCTCGGCGACGTTGGTCCGGTCATGACGACCAGAAGGAGCCCGTGGTGCGCCAGGAGTGGGAGCCGGAGGACCTGATCGAGGTCTGGACGCTGCTGGAGGAGGATCAGGACCGGCTGCGGAACAAGTCGGGGGCGAACCGGTTGGGGTTCGCGCTGTTGCTGAAGTTCTTCGAGGTGGAGGCCCGGTTCCCGGACGACGCTGGGGAGATCCCGGCGCCGGCGGTGTCGTACGTCGCCCAGCAGGTGAAGGTGCCCGCTGAGGAGTGGGCCGCGTACGACTGGGCGGGGCGGGCGATCAAGCGGCACCGGGTGGAGATCCGGGGCGCGTTCGGCTTCCGCGAGTGCACGGAGGGGGACCAGGCCCAGCACGCCGAGTGGCTGGCGGTGGAGCTGTGCGGGGTGGAGCTGTCGAGGGACCGGCTGGCGGAGGCCGTAATGGCCCGTTGCCGCAAGGACAGGCTGGAGCCGCCGACGCCGGGGCGTATCGCCCGCCTGGTGGGGTCGGCGGTCAGCACCTTCGAGGAACGGTTCTGCGCGGCCACGGTGGGCCGGCTGTCCGCGGCGACCCGGTCGCGGCTGGATGATCTGATCGCCGATGACGCCGACGCGAGCGAGGAAAGCACGGGCGGCGGGGGCACGTTCTTCACCGAGTTGAAGGCCGACCCGGGCGCGCTGGGGCTGGACAGCCTTCTGGCGGAGGTGAACAAGCTCCAGCGGGTGCGCGCGCTGGAGCTGCCGCCGGAGCTGTTCGGGGACGTGTCGGAGAAGCTGGTGGCCGCCTGGCGGGCGCGGGCGTCGAAGGAGTACCCCTCGGATCTGCGGGCGGCGGGCGGCCCGGTGCGCTACACGCTGCTGTCCGCGCTGTGCCATGTGCGCCAGACGGAGATCACCGACTCGCTGGTGGAGCTGTTCATCCAGCTCGTGCAGAAGATCAACACGCGGGCGGAGAAGAAGGTCGAGGGCGAGTTCAACAAGGAGATGAAGCGGGTCCGCGGCAAGGAGGGCATCTTGCTGCGGCTGGCGGAGGCGGCGGTCGCCGAGCCGGGCGGTACGGTCCGCAAGGTGATCTATCCGGTGGCCGGGGAGTCCACGCTGAAGGCCCTGGCGGCGGAGGCCGCGGCGAACGAGGCCCGCTACCGGGCCCGGGTGCGGACGGTGCTGCGCTCGTCGTACTCCAACCACTGGCGGCGGATGCTCTCGCCGCTGCTGAACGCGTTGGAGATGAAGTGCAACAACACCGCCTACCGGCCGGTGATGGACGCCATTGACCTGCTCAAGCGGTACCTGGACCAGCCCATCGCCAAGGAGGGCGCGTTCTTCGACGAGGCGGAGAAGATCCCGCTGGCGGGGGTGGTGCGCGAGGAGTGGCGCAAGGCGGTGGTGGACGAGCGCGGCCGGGTGGAGCGCATCCCGTACGAGCTGTGCGTGCTCGTGGCGCTGCGGGACGCGCTGCGTCGGCGGGAGATCTGGGTGCCGGGCGCGAACCGGTGGCAGAACCCGGAGGACGATCTGCCACCGGACTTCGAGGACAACCGCGATGTGCACTACGACGCGATCCGCCAGCCGCAGGACCCGGAGAAGTTCATCGGGGCCCTTCAGAAGAGGCTGCGGGAGGCCCTGACCCGCTTCGACACGGCGCTGGAGGTGGGCACCACGGGCGGGGTGGAGATCGTGCGCCGGCACGGCGAGCCGTGGATCAAGGTCTCGCCGTTGGGCAAGCAGGAGGAGCCGGAGAACCTCGTCGCGCTGAAGGCGGAGATCGAACGCCGCTGGGGCACCATCGACCTGATCGACATCCTCAAGGAGGCGGAGTTCGCCACCGGCTTCACGTCCGAGTTCACCTCGGTCGCCACCCGCGAGGCGGTACCGAAGGCGGTGCTGCGGCGCCGGCTGCTGCTGGTGCTGTTCGCCCTGGGGACGAACATGGGCATCAAGCGGGTCGCGGTCACCGGCAAGCACGGCGAGAGCGAGGCCGTGCTGCGGCGGGTGCGGCACCTGTTCGTCAACCGGGCCAACCTGCGCTCCGCGCTGGTGCGGCTGGTCAACTCCACCTTCACCGCCCGCGACGCCGCGTGGTGGGGCGAGGGCACCGCCTGCGCGAGCGACTCCAAGAAGTTCGGCTCCTGGTCCAGCAACTTCATGACCGAGTGGCACCAGCGCTACCGCGGCCCCGGGGTGATGATCTACTGGCACGTCGAGAAGAAGTCGCTGTGCGTCTACAGCCAGCTCAAGTCCTGCTCGGCCTCCGAGGTCGCCGCGATGATCGAGGGCGTGCTGCGGCACTGCACGGACGTGGAGATCGACCGGCAGTACACCGACACGCACGGCGCGTCCATCGTCGGGTTCGCCTTCGCCCACATGCTCGGCTTCAACCTGCTGCCCAGGCTGAAGAACGTCGGGTCCGCGCGGCTGTACCGGCCGACGGCCGGAGAGGACGAGAAGTGGCCGCACCTGGCGCCGGTGCTGTCGGCCAAGACAATCGACTGGGACCTGATCCGCCAGCAGTACGACCAGATCGTGAAGTACACCACCGCCCTGCGGCTGGGCACCGCCGAGGCCGAGCAGGTCCTGCGCCGCTTCACCCGTGGCGGGCCCAAGCACCCCACGTACCGGGCGATCGAGGAACTGGGCCGCGCGGTCCGCACGGCGTTCATCTGCGACTACCTCGCGGATGCGGACCTGCGGCGCGAGATCAACGACGGGCTCCAGGTCGTGGAGAACTGGAACAGTGCCAACCACGACCTGTTCTACGGCAAGGACGGCGACCTGACCGGCTCCGACAAGGAGTCCCAGGAGGTCTCCATGCTCGCCCTGCACCTGCTCCAGTCCGCGCTGGTGCACGTCAACACCCTGCTGCTTCAGGACATCCTGAGCGAGGAGAAGTGGCAGAAGCGGCTCACCGACGCCGACCGGCGGGCCCTGTCGCCGCTGTTCTGGACCCACGTCAATCCCTACGGCCGGTTCGAGCTGGACATGAACTCCCACCTCGACCTCGCCGCCGCCGCGGCGGCCTCGGTGCCCGGCCCCCGCACCGCGCCCGAGGCGGAAACCGCACCGTCGGCAGCGGCCGGGGCGGCCGGATCGGCACCCTGAAAACCCGCGGGCCGGCCGGCTTCCGGCCGACCAGATGGAAGCCGGCAGATGTACCAGGGGCGTGCCGGGGTCGGCCAGATGCCGAACGGGGGAGAGGTCAGGTGGCGGCCAGGGCGCTGAGCGCGGCGTCGAGTCGGGCGGTGGCTTCGTCGGCGACGGGCTTGAGGGTGTCGAGGCCGGTGAGGGTGACCATGGTGCCGGGGTCGAGGGCTTGGACGAGCGTGGTGTCGCCGTCGCGGCGTACGACGACGTTGCAGGGCAGGAGCAGGCCGATGCTGCGGTCGGCTTCCAGGGCCTGGTGGGCGAGTGGCGGGTTGCAGGCGCCGAGGATCAGGTAGTCCTCCATGCCGTGGCCGAGCTTGGCTTTCAGGGTGGCCTTGACGTCGATCTCGGTGAGGATGCCGAAGCCCTGGTCGGCCAGGGCGTTGCGTACGGCGGTGACGGCGGTGTCGAAGTCGGCGTCGAGGCGGACGGTGCGGTCGTAGGGCACGGGTACTCCCGGATAGTGCGGAACGGCTGATTCCTCTATACCCCGCCGGGTACCCGAAAGGCGCCAGGCGATGCCTTGAACGGGCGCGTTCTCGCCCATGGAATACCCCCCCAGGTATAGCTGTTATGGTGAGCGTCAGATACCCCCCGGGGTACACCGTTCGAGAGGGAGATGTGAGTCGTGTTCTTCGTTGACACCCTGGAGTTCGAGGGCCTGGGCAACCGCAGTTACCTGGCTGGCGGACCCAGTGCCGCGGTGGTCATCGACCCGCCGCGCGACATCGACCAGGTCATCGCCGCAGCGGCCCGCCGCGGGGTGCGCATCGCTTTCGTGGCCGAGACCCATGTGCACAACGACTACGTCACCGGCGGCCTGGAGCTGGCCCGCGTCACCGGCGCCTCCTACCTGGTGCCGGCCGGGGCGCACGTGGCCTTCGCCCGCACCCCCGTCGCCGACGGCGACACGGTGACGGTGGACGAGGGCCTGGTGCTGCGCGCGATCGCCACCCCGGGGCACACCCCGCACCACACCTCCTACGCCCTTGCCGAGGGCGGCCGCGGGGTGGCGGCGTTCACCGGCGGCTCCCTGCTGATCGGCACCGTGGGCCGCCCCGACCTGGTCGAACCGAGGCTGACCGAGCAGCTGGCCCGCGCCCAGCACGCCTCCGCCCACCGGCTGGCCGACGAGCTGGACGACGAGGTGCCGGTACTGCCCACCCACGGGTTCGGCAGCTTCTGCTCCTCATCCCAGGCCGAGGGGGACGCGACCACGATCGGCAAGGAGCGCGAGACCAACGACGCGCTGACCCTGGACGTGGACACCTTCGTCACCCAGATACTCGCCGGGCTGGAGGACGTGCCCGCCTACTACGCGCACATGGGCCCGGCCAACGCCGCGGGCCCCGCGCCGGTCGACCTCACCCCGCCCAGGCGTGCGGACGCCGAGGAGATCGCCTCCCGGCTGGCCGCGGGTGAGTGGGTGGTGGACCTGCGCAGCCGCATGGCCTTCGCCGAGGGACACGTGGCCGGCTCGTTCAACTTCGAGGGCGAGGGCAAGCTCGCCACCTACCTGGCCTGGCTGATCCCGTGGGGCAAGCCCGTCATCCTGCTCGCCGACACCCCGGAGCAGATCACCGACGCGCAGCGGGAGCTGGCGCGGGTGGGCATCGACCGCCCGGCCGCCGCCGCCACCGGCGACCCGGCCGACTGGGTCCGTGAGGGCGAACAGCTCGCCTCCTTCCCCCGAGCCCGCTTCGCCGACCTCGCCGATGTCCGCAAGCGCGGCGACGGAGTGGTCGTCCTGGACGTGCGCCGGGATTCCGAGCGCGCGGGCGGTTACATCGACGGCTCGGTCCACATCCCGATCCACGAGCTGCACGGCCGCATCGGCGAAGTACCTCCCGGGACGGTGTGGGTGCACTGCGCCGGCGGGATGCGCGCGGCGATCGCCGCCTCCCTGCTGGATGCCGCCGGTCGCGAGGTGGTCGCCGTCGACGACGGCTTCGACGCTGCGGCGGATGCCGGGCTGTCCCTGACCTCCGGCTGAATTCCGACCGTTCCCCCGCAAGGAAGGAAGCGTGTGATGTTCCTCTTTCGCCGAAACGGGCCCCGCGTCACGGTCGACGAGGCACGCAGCCGTACCAGCGGTCCTCAGCCCGACGCGGTCCTGCTGGACGTCCGTGAGAAGCCCGAATGGACTGCGGGCCACGCCCCGGGCGCCGTCCACGTACCGCTGACGAAACTGGTCGCCGGCGCGACCCTGCCCGCCGAAGCTGAGGGCCGGCCGCTGGTGGTGATCTGCCGCAGCGGTCACCGCTCCCAGCAGGCGGCGAAGCTCCTCACCGAGCGCGGAGCGCAGGCGGTGGACGTCGAGGGCGGCATGAACGCGTGGGCCGCCGCCGGGCACCCGGTCGTCGACGAACGCGGGAACAGCGGCCAGATCACGTGACCGTACTCGTTCTCGCCCTCATCGCCGGGGCCGTCATCGGTCTCGCCCTCGGAGCCCTCGGCGGCGGTGGCAGCGTCCTTGCCGTACCGGCGCTGATCTACCTGCTCGGCTTCACCCCGGCCGCCGCCACCACCGCCAGTCTGATCATCGTCACCGCCACCTCCGCCACCGCCCTGTACGCCCACACCCGCGACGGGAACGTGGCATGGAAGACAGGGGCCCTGTTCGCCGCGGCGGGCATCGTCCCCGCCTTCCTTGCCGGCGCTGTCGCCGGGCGCCTGCCCGAAGCGGTACTGACGGCGGCGTTCGCGGTCATCGCCGCGCTGGCGGCCCTGCGTATGCTGCGTCCGTCCGCCTCCGAGCCGCCGGACCGGATCCGTCCCGGCAAGGCGGCCGGTGCCGGTGCCGGACTCGGCGCCGTGACGGGCTTTCTCGGGGTCGGCGGGGGATTCCTCGCCGTGCCCGCTCTGACGGGCGTCCTGGGACTGACCATGCGGCGGGCGGTGGGCACCAGCCTGCTCGTCATCACGGTGAACTCCCTGGCCGCGCTCGCCGCGCGCACCGGCACCACCGGCGGGCTCCACTGGGAGATCATCGGCCCCTTCACCGGAGCCGCGATCCTCGGCGCCTGGGACGGCAAACGCCTCGCGACGAAGATCTCCGGCACCACCCTTCAAAAGATCTTCGCCGGTGTCCTGCTCGCGGTAGCGGCCTTCATGCTCATCGACGTGATCGTCTGACCACGAGGGCCGCCACCGGCTCAGACCAGGGACCGGGAAAGCTTCTCCAGCCGGCCGCACACCTCAGGACCGCCGTCAGCCCGGCTCCCCGTCAGCTCAGGTCCCACCACAACTTTCGAACCGTAAGGACATCTGCCATGACCACTCCCACGGCCCTCGCCACCGACGAGGCGCGCACCCGCCTGCAGGAACTGACCGTCATCGACGTGCGCACCCCGGGCGAATACGCCGGCGGTCACCTCCCCGGCGCGCTCAACATCCCCCTCGACCAGATCCAGCGCGCGCTGCCCGACATCCGGCACGCCACCGACCGCGGCGACGTCCTGGTCGTCTGCGCCTCAGGCGCCCGCTCCGAGAACGCCTGCAAGATCCTCGCGGAGAACGGCATCACCGCCGCGACCCTGTCGGGAGGCACCGGCGCCTGGGCGGCCGACGGCCACGAGCTCCACCGCCCCCAGGGCGCCTCCCGTGCCACCTGGGGCATGGAGCGGCAAGTGAGGCTCACCGCAGGAGCGATCGTGCTGCTCGGCCTGCTGCTCGGACTCGTCATCCACCCCGCCTTCCAGCTCATTTCCGCCGGCATCGCGGGCGGTCTGGTCTTCTCCGCCCTGACCAACACCTGCGGCATGGCCGCCATGCTCGCCAAGCTCCCCCACAACCGTCCCCGCGCCGCCGACCTCGACAACACGCTGGCCGCACTGCGCAACCGCTGAACCACACGAAAAGGGGGGGAGGGATCCGGAGCCGGATCCCTTCCCTCTTTCGCATGCCAGGGCACAAGGCCAAAGGCCCGTTACCCGTGCACAGCCGGCTCCTCTTCCGGCGACGGCTGCGGATCTGGCCTTCTCACCGGCCGGAGCAGCACCAGCAGTGCGGCCAGCGCCGCCACTGCGGCCAGGACCAACAGCACCAGCCGGTCCGACACCGCCGCGCCGAGGTCGGACAACCGCTCTTCCAGGGCGAACTCGGCGTCGGTGCTCAACACCGACGGCAGCGCGGACGTGCCGTCGAAGGCCAGGAAGGCCACGCCGAGCGCGATGAACAGCGCGCCGCCGACCAGCGAGGTGCTGTGCAGGGCCACCGGCCCCACCCGGAAGACCCTGCCCCGCAGCCAGCGCTTGCGGCCCAGATCGAAGCGATCCCACAACAACGCCAGCACGAACATCGGCACCGCCATCCCCAGGGCGTAGACGGCCAGGAGCTCCCCGCCGTGCAGGGGGTCACCGTCCAGGGCCGCCACGGTCAGGATGGAGCCGAGGATCGGCCCCGCACAGAAACCCGCCAGCCCGTACACCGCGCCCAGCGCGAACACCGACAGTGCCGAGCCCGAACGGCGCCCGCCCGCGGCCTGCGCCATCCGGCGCGAACCGAAGCCCACTCCGGCGATCTGGGCCACGCCCAGGGCGATGACCGTCCATCCGCCCGCTGTCACCAGGGTGTCCCGATGGCCGTAGAAGAGGCGGCTGGCGAACGAGCCGGCCACGCCGAGCGGCACGAGTGTCGTGCACAGGCCCAGGTAGAACAGGCCGGTGCGCGCCATCAGCCGGGTGCGGCTGGTGAAGGAGTAGGCGAAGAAGGCCGGCAGCAGCAGTGCGCTGCACGGACTGAGCAGAGCCAGCAGACCGCCGAGGAAGGCAACTGCCAGTCCGGCCTCGCTCATCGCCCGGCCGCCTTCGCCGCGGCCTCGACGGCTTCCTTGAAGGTGGCCGTGGGCTGAGCCCCCAGGATCGGCCGGCCGTTGATCAAAAACGCCGGAGTGCTGGTCACACCGAGGTTGTAGCCCTCCTCCTGGTCCCTCTGCACGGCGCTTCGGGCCTTGTCGGATGCCATGTCCGCCCGGAACCGCTCGATGTCGGTGATTTTGGCCTCACGGGCCATGGCGATGAGATTCTCGGCGCTGAACTCACCGGCGTTGCGTTCACGCGGCTTGCTGTAGGCGACGTCGTGGAACTCCCAGAACTTTTTCTGCTGCCCGGCTGCCCAGCCGGCCAGCGCGGCCTGCTCGGACTCCTCGCCGAAGACGGGGAAGTTGCGCCATTCGATACGCAGGATGCCCTTGTCCACGTACGAGCGCAGCAGTTCGGGCTCGGTCTTGCGGGCGAACTGGCCGCAGAACGGGCACTGGAAGTCGGAGTACTCGATCAGCACCACCGGGGCGTCCGCCCGCCCGACGGCCAGGGCGTCGGAGGGATCGCGGCGGGCAAGGGCGAGCAGGCTCTCGTCGGCGGGCGCCGGGGCGGCGGACTCGGTGACAACCGCGGACTGGCCCGCGGCCTCGTTGTGGTTTTCGGAGCCGTCCAGCGTAAGGGCGAAAGCTCCGGTCACCGCGGCCGCGGCGAGGACCGCCGCGGCCGCGATGGTGCGCCTGCGGGCGCGGCGGGAAGAAGACGGTGTGGATGCAGTCATGGAACACCTCAGACATGAGGGAGAAGGGGCAGAACCGGGCCGCAGATCAGGCAGAAGCCGTGACCGGGCAAGCGGTCTGCAAGGACAGGCGGCGCAGTGCGGCTTCCGCCAGCAGCCCCGCCGACACGAGGGCAAGCAGCGGCTGCAGAGGAGCCCAGTAACTCAAGGCTCCGGAAGCTCCAAGAAGCACAAGAACGAGCTTGTTGCAGACCGGGCAGCCGACGGCGAAGAAGGACAGCACGCCACCAGCCGCTCCCAGACGGCCGCCGTCGCGGGTCTTGGGCGCCGAAGGAACAGAGGGCCGGCGCACATAGGTGCTCAGGACGATGCCGGCCAGTACGGCCGTGACGACCAGGGCCGGGTAGTTCCACCACTGCACGGGTACCGACCGGCCAAACAGCGGATTGGGCACCACGTCGGTGGGTGCGCCGACCACGACCGCTGTGGCCAGGGCACCGAGGCCCGCCACAGTCCACTGCCGGGTCCGCCAAGCGCGCAGTGCTGCACCCGCCCGACTCCATGAGCGCGGGGAAGAAGACATGCCGAAAAGCTCCGTTCCAAGGATTCAGGGACACGACCAACAGGCCGGTCTAAATCCGCAGAACGGAGTGAAGCGTCGTTGGCGGCGGCGGAGCCGGGCCGCCCGACAGCATCCCACAGTGCTGTGACAGGGGCGGCGCAGGGGCGGTGTGAAGCGCTGCGGGACCGGGGCACGAAGCCGTCGACGACACACTCTCTGCCCGCTGCGCGCTGTGATCGGCGATCACCTTCTTGCCGCACGGCGCCGCTGTCCCACCGGGCCCCTCAGCGGCGATAGGCGCATGCACCTGCTGCGCGACGGACGGGGGCGTGCCCGGCCCGCCACGCTCTGCGTGCCCAAAGACGCACAGCAGCGCCACCACGGCCACAAGCAGAGCCAGCGCACCACGAAAACCGGCGTGTGCCGGCCTCTGTGCTGCTGCTCGCTTCATCACCGTTCCCGCATCCGCTCGGAGACACGGCCACCATAAGGGCACACGCTATGTTCCCTCTCCCTCGCCCGGCGGAGACTTCCTCGCCATCGCCGCAGCCACCGTGCCGGCATCCGAGATGCAGGCCGCCGTCGCCACCAGCCTGCCGGTCAGCCCGGCGGACTCCCCGCCATCGTGCTGCTGGCTGAGCCGCCTCATGCTGATCGGCACCCCACCCGACCAGCCGGACGCGTGATCGGGTGCCACGGCTCAGGCCAGAGAAAGGAACAGCTTCTCCAGCCGGGCCCGCATCTGCTCCCGGTCACCGGAGGCAGCCATGTCCGCATCGGTCAGGCAGTGCTGCAGTCCCGTGGCGATGATCGCGAAACCCGCCTTGTCCAGAGCCCGGGACGCCGCCGCGAGCTGCGTGACCACCTCTTCGCAGTCCCGCCCCTCCTCGATCATCTTGATCACACCGGCGATCTGGCCCTGCGCCCGGCGCAGCCGGTTGACCACCGTCTTCAGTTCCTCAGCCGCCATCGCCAGTTCCACAACCCACACTCCTTCGAGATACCCCCTTGGGTATCCTACCGAAGGGGTAACCCCAACCAGGCAAAGGAAAATCCCCGCGGCTCCCACTACCACCCGCCCTCACTGCCGATCAGGCCAACACCCGCCTGCACGAGCTGACCGTCATCGACGTACGCACTCGGGGTCCGAGCAGGAGCGGACCAGGAAACCGGTCCTACTGTCAGAAGTTTTGACACTGCCGGACTGAGCCCGGCTGTTCTTCGGCTGGGCGAGCGGGCTTCGGCCGCGTGTGCGGCGATGATCGCTTCTCAGAAACGGTCCTCTGCGCGAGCAAGATCAATCACGGGTCGCCGAACCCCCACCGGACCCGGATTCGTTCTCGGAACCCGTTCTCACTCAAAAGCGGGACGGGCCCCCTTCTGAGACTTGCTTTGTGCGAAAATCCGGGCCGTGACGGACCCTCAGCAGCCCTCCCCGGCCGACCGGTCGGACGCCGACGACGTCGAGCAGCACACCTGTCCGAAGTGCGGCGCGCAGCCCGGCTCGCCGTGCCGCTCGCGCGGCGGCGCGGTCGCCTCCGCCTACCACACCCGCCGCTTCACCACGGTGCCCCGGCTGAAGAAGGCGCTGCGGGTGCCGACCCCCGCCGACCGCGGACCGGGCCGGCCGTGGCGGCCGGGCACCCCGCCGCCGGCGCCGATCGACCCGGACCTGCCGAGCGCGGACATCCGCATCGGGTACGCGAGATGCTCGACCCTCGGGCAGGAACTCGACTCCCAGCTCGACGCGCTCAGCAAGCACGGCATCCCCCGCGACAAGATCTTCAGCGAGAAGATCAGCACCCGCGTCCGCGTCCGCCCGAAGTTCGAGGAGGCACTGCGGACCGCACGGGAGGTCAAAGCGCACGCCCCGCACTGCCGGGTCATCTTCACCGTCTACGAGATGAAGCGGCTCGGCCGGGACGCCGCCGAGCTGACAGCACTCGCCGACCACCTCACCGCGCACGGCCTGGTACTGGAGATGCTGGCCGGACCCCTGCCCGGCATCTACGACCCCACCGGTCCGGGGAAGCTGCTCTTCGCGTTCTTCGCCGCGATGGCAGAGACCGAGCGGGAGAACATCCGGGAGTCGACCCTGGAAGGGCTCGACACCGCGGCACGCAAGGGCAAGTACGGCGGCCGGCCGCCAGTCATCACCGAGGACATGCTGCACACCGTGCTCCGCAGGCGGGCGAACGGCGAGTCCGTCGAGCAGATCCAGCCCGACCTGATCATCCCCACCGGCAAGCGCAAAGGGCAGAGCCCGTCCGTCGCCAGCATCTACCGTGCACTCGCCGAGCACGAGAAACGGGCGGCGTACCCGGAAGCGGTCGAACAGGCCCGCGCCGACTTCGCCGCCCTCACCGGCGGCGAGGTTCCTGAACCTCGCACAGAAGTCAAGGCCCTAACAACACGCTGAGTTACTTGTCACTTCGCGGCAGCTTCGGGAGAACAGGGCCGCCGCGACCGCACCGCGCAGGGTGGAGTACGGGCGAGCCCCTGCCGGGCCTACCCGGGCAGGGGCTCGCGACGCCTTGTGCCCCACGGGGGGAGGGCACAAGGCGGGTCTACTTGGGCCGCTCGACGTTGAGTCGGGCGCCGGCGCTGACTCGGAGGGCGCTGCCGTCCCTGAATCGAAAGAGCAGGGTCAGCCCCCCTATGGCGGAGGCCGTCGAGGAAGGGGCGCCTTGCACTGTGTGAGTGGTCCCGTCGTCCAGGTGGACGATGTCCCCCGAGCGTACGGTCGCGGCGACGCGTGGGGAGCTGGCCACGGCGCCGGCGCTCACGGGGTGGTGACCCGGAGTTCGGGCACCGAGTCGGCGGCTGCGTTGATGACCTCCGCCAGACGCGTGGCCGTTCCGGCGTTGCACCCGCCCAGCTCGACCCGCCCGCTTCCGTTCACCGGAAACCCGGCCTGCAGCGACGGAATGACGATGCCGACCCGGGCAAGCGCCTCTTTGAGACCCGCCACGGCCACGTCTCCCGCCCGCAGGGCTTGCAGGTCCAGCTTGCCGCGCTGGGCCAGTTCCTTTGCTGTCATCGTCACCGCTCTACCTCCGCCGTCTTGTACAGGCTGGTCAGTGGGATCTCCCACTCCAGGCCGCCGCTGGAGTCCTCCCGCCGCAGGAATGCAACCCGCTCAGTGCTCCTGCCGGACTCCCGGTCGCTGTAGACGACCAGCGCGGCCAACTTCCACCGCAGTTCGTTCCGGTCGCGGAAAACCCTTTTCTGTAGATCAGCAGGCAATTCGTCTGCTTCGAAGTACTCCAGTTCCGCCATGAAGCGACCGTAAAGTGACCTGATACGCAGTCAGGGGACAGTCTGTCCCTCCGGTTGGAGGGGGACAGACTGTCCCCGTTGCCGTCCCCCGTGCGGAGGATGAGCAGGTCAGGCAGCGACGCCGATGTCCTCGGCGAGCTGGTGGGCGGTGTAGGAGAGCGCGCCGGTCGACGTCCGGTCCAGGTCCACCGCGAGCGCCCGGCCCGAGGGCACGTACCGCACTGCCTCGGGTGAGGTGTCGTACGCGAGGCGCAGGTACTGCAGCGCGCTCGCCTTCTCCTTACGGACGTGTTCAGCCTTGGCCGCGTCCAGGAACAGCCGAGACCGGCGCTCGACGGAGGGGATCGAGGCCGGGTCCGTGTCCGCCAGCTGCTGCAGCGCGATCCCTGGCGTGCGCAGGTCTGCGCCGATGGTTACCGCGTGCACGGTCACGTTGCCCGTACCGAACATGGTCCACGGGTGCGTGTACCGGCCCAGCTTGGTCGCGGTCCGGTCAGCCTCCCCGTGCCAGCGCCAGGCGTCACCGTCCCGGCCGTCTTGCGCCGCTGTCACCGCGGCGTGCAGGCACAGCGAGCCGAACATTCCGCGCAGACGGTCTGAGCCGCCCTCCAGCTGGGGGCGGAGGGTGTCGGCCGCGTCGGCGACCATGCACAGGGCCTCTTCGGTGTGGCCGGCCACCCGCAGCCCGTTGCCGACGATCCAGGCTGCTGAGGCGAGGGCGACCGGATCGTCCGCCTGCTCGGCCGCCATCCGGGCCCGGTCCACGATCACCCAGTACAGCTCTGGCTCCACCAAGTGGGCCGCGTACTGCTGCGCGAGGGCGTACGTCTCCGACAGGATCACCGAGGCCCTGCGCTTCTCCGGGCCCTCAGCCGCACGCACCGTCGCATGCCCGGCCGCGATCAGCCCCGGCAGTACAGACGCGGTTGCCGTGCGCTGGTCCCTGGCCCGGTGCCAGACGTCCCACGCCTGCCGAACCCGGCCTGAGAGCTCTCCGACGTCCTCAGGTGTGCCGGCCGCAGCGAACAGGGGTGCGTGAACCGCCGAGCGGAGCCCGGCGACTCCGGGGTGGCTCACTCGTCCGCCATCGAGAATCGGCACAGACACGTCCGCGCGAGTCAACTCGTTGACGTCCCGACAGCCCAGCACCCGGGCAAGACGCACGATCATCGCCAGCGAGCGCACCGTGCGGTCGCCACGCTCAACCTTTTTCACCCAGTCCGAACTCCGGGCCACCAGGCCGCCCAACACCTCCCGGGACAGCCCCTGGTGCTCCCGGCGGCCCCGCAGCAGCTCACCGTCGACCGTCATCTGCGTGTTCTCATCAGGCATTTGAGCCCCCTCACCCAGGGATGTACCCGCCAGCGTAGGGCGTGCACCAGGCCGCGGCCGCCGATCCTCCTTCGAGCCAGGCAGAGGAGGTCCGGGCAACCACCTTCAAGAAGACAGATCACCGAACTGCCCCCACGCACATGGGGTTGACGAGTCTCCACTTGCGGCCGATGCCCCCTCAGGCCGCACCAGGAGAGCGGAGAGCGTCAGGACTTCATCCGTGAGGGTGGAAAATCTGCAGGATGCTCACACCGCTTCAGAGAGCCTCTGAGCTGCGGCTGTACGTGAGACCGCATCAGAAATGAACAACAGAGGCCAGAGAAATCTTCCGCAACACGCCCAACAGGGTACGTACATGAATCGATGTCATGGCATGATTCGATCATGGCCCGGCCCTACGGAAGTCGAAGCACGCGCGAGCGGGAGTACATCCCGCCGACGCCTGACGCGAAGTCCAAGGACAAACTGGTTCGTTTGTCCCCCCTTGTCCCAGTCGAGATCCACGCAACGGCATTTCAGAACGCCCGAGCGCTCGGCATGACGATGGGACGGTACGTGGCGGAGCTGATCCGCCGGGACCAGGTCGACGAAAACGGCGTGCCGTTGTGGGCGCCGGAGACCGAGACCGAAGACCAGGCCGGAGAAGCGGCGCAGTTACCGCTGACCGGTTGAACAACCCGTAAGACTCCGGGAACGCCAAGAAGCCCTGGCTTACCACCAGGGCTGGCGTTCTCGGCGGACCGCAGAGCAATGGCGACCAAACCCGCTCTGTACGTCCTTCGCAAAACCGTCAGGTGGCCGACCAAAGCCGTCTGACAGACCACCACCCAGTCCGCCCCGCCGCCGGATTACCAGTCCAGCGACACACACGAACGAACAGGAGGTGCTACTCCCCAGAAACCCCAAGACCGGGCCCGCCCTTCGGCGTAGGCCCTTCAGAAGCGACAGGCCCCCTGCGAGGGGGGTCCGGCTCTTTGTTGTCTTGTGACTCCAGGAGGAGGTACCGCTCATCGTAGCGGACAGCCGCTGCGCTGGCATCGGAGGACGACGTGTCGAGGGTGACTCACCCAACCGACAAGTCGACTCCATTGCGGCGCAAGCCGACACACCGGCCCGAGCCCCGCCGTTCCTGGGCGCCCAGTCGTAGCAGGACGCGGGCCCGCCACAGGTGGCGCGGGATCGTGACAGCACCCATGGGAGACCGGTCCCAGGAAACCGGCCCGAGGCCCAGCGCGTGGCGAGCGCAGGGAGTCCGGATCCAGCCCGCGGTTGAGAACGGTCCGCGATATCAAGACCGACCCCGGCCATAGCCACCGGGAGTATGAGGCAGAGGCGCTCAGGCGTGACCCGCTGATCGGGCACGTAGGGGCTCTGTAGACGCTAAATGGTGAATCGAGCAGCAGCCGAGGCCGGCCTTGCCCGGGGAGTGATCCCCGTGGCGAACAAGGTGGACCCGAGCCGGTGGGGGAGCAGATCCCCCAGAGACACGACCTCTCAGCGCTGACTGCATATCCCGGTCCCAGGGCGAGCGTGACAACATCCGTGGCCCGATCGAAAGCTTCCATACCGTGTATGGGCGTACCGGAGAACCAGTTCTCCAACCCGATCCCCTCCTAGTGAGACGGCAGAACCCCTACGGGGAACCCTCTGTCGTTTCACTAGGGGGGGGTCTCCGCTCCACCCGAGCCAGAGCACCCGGAGCATCGCGGAGGGTGCGCGGGTGGAGCGAAAAGAACAGCCGAGTTTACTCGTCCAAGCCTTTCGGCCGGAGGCCGTGAAAAGGAACGTGCGAAGCTCCTTATCCCGCGCTTTGGGGCCCGATCAGGCCCGGTCCCACCGGAGTTGCGGTTGAAGGACAGGAGAGCCTGATCGGGCCCCAAAGCTTGTCCAGTCTGAGCGAAGCGAAGTCCTTTAGGCCCGAACAGACGTTCCCTATTCGGTCAGTCGGCCAACTCTCCTGACCACCCTCGGGCCCCAGTCGATTCTCTTTGGTTTTCCTTCTCCGATGAGCCGACCGCAGGGCTTGTTATTACTTTCGGCCAACTTGTGTCAACTGGTTGACACTTACCTGAAACACCGTCAATCTGTTTACGTCAGACCGAACTCAGCGAGGAGAAACTGGATGAACGAGACCGTTTCCGTGCCGCATGTCGAGGTGGCCACCTGCCGGGCGCCGCGCCTCACCGTCATCCCTGTGACGGAGGTGATCCCCTCCGAGCCGGTCCACGGCGCTCCCGCGCCGGGCAGTTACCAGCACGTCCTGCTGAACACCGTCACAGGCGAACTGAGCTGGCACGAGAGCACCCAGCACCGGGAGCCGTGGAACTCCGCGTGGCGGGCCGTCAACGACGTCCCCCGCGAGACCTGGAAGCGCTGGCACCCGGGCAAGCTCTACCTGCCGGGCGACGGCCACATGTGGTTCGAGCCGGTCCCCGAGCTGCTGAGCTGGACCGTCGACAGCGGCTTCACCGGTCACCCGTACCTCGACGTCGAGGCCGCCAACGCCCTGTTGGAGCTGGTCGCCCCGTACGCCCAACAGCTGCTCGACGGCTTCTTCGAGGCGGGGGGAGAGCTGGACTGGTCCGTCGCCTCCGCCCGCGCCGGCCGCCAGCTGTGCCGCCTCACCTCCCGTCACCGCGAGGCCGCCCAGCCGGAGGTCGACGCCGACCTGGTGAACTTCGCCGCCATCGTCGAGCGCTTCCCCCAGGTCTACCGCCCCGAGATGCTGGGCCTGTCCCTCGACAAGCTGGCCGAGGAATGCGAGTACCAGACCCGCTACATCGGCGCGAACGAGCACTGGCACCAGGAGGTGAAGAAGGTGTTCGGCACGCCCTACCGGGACGGCAGCGGCGTGTACCTGCAGGTGCTGGGCGTGCGCTCCTGGTACCGCACGGTCCTGATGAACGGAGACCCCCGGCCGGCGCGGGATTTCGCCGACTGGGACGTCGAGCACAAGGTTCTGGACGCCAGCGGCATCACCTCCGAGACCACCGACGCCGCCACGAACACCTGGATCGAGCGCGAGGAGATGCGCGCCGGGCAGCAGGGCGTGCGCCTGTTCGGCACGAAGGAGGCCGCCTACAGCCACCGGGCCCGGCTGCGCGAGCAGGACTGGGACCGCCTCGCCGTGGTCGGTGCCGAGGTCGCCCGGCTGGAGAAGTACGTCGCCGAGCGCCGGCAGTTGGCGGGCCGGGCGATCGACTGGGGCCACAGCGACTCCGACATCGCCGGGCGGGCCCGCATGTCACGGCAGGCCGTGCACAAGCTGCGCGAGAAGACCGGCCACGAGCAGGCGTGACCCCACACCCGAACACCACGGCGGCCGGAGCCATTCGAGCTGGCTCCGGCCGCCGTGCCCCGCACTGAGAGGAACCGATGAGCACCACCGACCACTTCGCCCTGCTGCGCGCGACCGCCGCCGTCCGCGACGAGCACGACCAGGAGCACGCCCGTGGCTGACCTGCAGCTGCACATGAGCCCCGAGGTGCGCGCCCTGCTCGGTCCGGAGGGCCTCACTCGCGCCGCCGAGGTCTCCCTGACCAGCGGTCAGTGCGTCCTCTGCAGCCAGCCGTTGACCGGGACCGTGAACATGGTGGTGCGCACGGGCGGCACCTACACCCACGTCGTTTACGTCCACGCCCGGTGCGGCCCCTCCCAGGTCATCCAGATGGGTCCCGACTTCGCCCCGGCCGAGCCCGCCGACGGCTACACCATGACGATGACGGCCGCTGTCCTCGACCACGGCGGCGCCGACCTGCCCGTCCTGGTCTCCGAGACCGTCGGGAAGGTGTACGTCGTCACCGACAACGGTCCCGGGGATCAATCGAACCGTGGTTGGCGCTGAGATTGATCATGGTTCGGCGGTGGCCCCGAGGGCGTTGACACGGTTCGCGTACTCGCGGCGGGCCTTGCGCTGTGCCGGGATCGCCGAAGTGTTGTCGAGCGGCTGGCAGCGGTCGAGGAGCTGGCGGTGTACGGGGAGGACGGCACTGACGCGCAGGGTGTAGCCCTGGCCGCGCCGTACGGTCACGCCCTCGCTGAGCGCGGCCCGCTCGGCGGGCTCCAGGTCGGTGGTGCGAAGGAAGTCGGCGACCTTGCCCGGCATGTCGAGGGCGACCGGCAGCTCCGGGGCGGGGGCGTCCTCCTCGATGGCGATGCGGTCGGGCATGAGGTCGGTGACCGCCGTGCGGATCGCGCCGCGGCTGACGCCGTAGTCGCGGGCGAGGGCGGCGATCGAGCGGCCCTTCAGGTACGCGGTGCGGACGGCGTCGGTCTTGTCGGCCCCCATGGCGGGGCGACGCCCGCCTTTGCTGCCCTTGGCCTCGGCGGCGCGCAGTCCGTCGTAGGTCAGCTCGCGCTGGAGGTCGCGTTGCAGTTCGCCGGCAGCGGCGAGGGTCTGCACCATGAACTTCACCGTGGACAGCAGTTCGCCGGTGCGCGGGTGGCGGGCAGTGAGGTCCATCGCGGAGAACGCGCCGTCGTGGATGCGCAGCGCCACCTGGTCGCGGTGGAGGACGTCGAGCACGTCGAGGATGTGCCCGGTGCCGCGTACGAGGCGGAACATCTCGGAGATGTGCACGATGTCGCCCGGCCGCGCGTATGTGAGCAGTTCGCGGAACTTCGGCCGCTGCAGCGGGTGGAGGCGGCTGGAGGTGCCGCCGTCCTCCTCGAAGACGACCGGGTCCTCGATCCCGGCCTCGTCCAGGACGAGGTTCTGCCGGGCGGTCGACTGCTGGTCGGTCGAGACCCGCTTGTAGACCAGGTTCGCCACCGAGAGGCCCCTTCCGTCCGGAGGATCGGACCCTATCTGTCGTCAAACCCTGTCAGCAATCACCATCGGATCTGATTGGATTCGAGCCGCCGTGAACCCCCGGATTGCACGGGTTCATTGGACGCGTCGGCAGCCTGTCGTCAAACGAACGTTTGACGACAGGGCGCGGCTCGGTGGACGGCGACCGGCTCAGGTCGAGCGCAGACAGAAGGGGTGTCCGGCCGGGCTGGCGTAGACACGGCTACCGGTGCGGGTTTCCGGGGTGATCTCGTCGGTGGGCCGCAGTCGGGTGGCGCCGGCGTCGGTGGCCGTGCAGTCGGCGGTTGCGAGGTCGTCGACGCCGAAGTCGAGGTGCATCTGCTGGGAGGTGCCGTCCGGCCAGTTCGGGGCGGTGTGTCCGGGGGCGGACTGGACGACGATCACCGGGAGGCCGGGGGCCTGAACGAAGTGGTGGGTTGGCGTGGGAGTGAGGGAGCCGCCGAGCAGCCGGTGCCAGAAGGAGCTCTCCTTCTCGATGTCGGCGGCGTCGATGATCACGGAGGTCAGGGTGATGGGCATGGGGTTGTCCTGTTCGTGCTGTCGGTGGTTGCTCAGACGGTCGGGATGATGCCGCCGTCGACGCGGAACTGTGCTCCGGTGAGCCATTTCGCGCGGCCGGAGGCGAGGAAGGCGATCATCTCGGCGACGTCTTCGGGATCTCCGGGGCGGCCCATGGGGACCTTCAGGTGGTCCACGATCTGCTGCGTGACTTCCTCGGTGGTCACGCCCTGCGCCTCGGCCATGTGCCGGAGGTGGGCGGTGGCGCCGTCAGTGACGACGAAGCCGGGAAGGACGCAGACCACACGCACCCCGTGCGCGCCGACCTCGGTGGCCAGTTCGCGGCTGTAGGTGTTGAGCGCGGCCTTGGCGGCGGCGTAGGACGCCTCGGTGCGCTGGGGAAGTTGGCTCGCGATCGAGGAGACGTGCACGACGACGCCGGAGCCCCGCTCGACCATTCCCGGCACCAGGGCCCGGTCTAGGCGTACCGCGCTGAGGAGGTTCATCTCCAGGTCCGCCTGCCAGGATGCGTCGGACCGGCTCAGGGTCGGCGCCGGGGCGCTGGCCGCGCCTGCGTTGTTCACAAGCACGTCCACTCCGCCCACCTGTTCGACGACCCGGCGGCCGAGCTCGGCCACGCCCTGCTGCGTCGAGAGGTCCGCCGGCACGAAGGTGGCGCCCCCGCCCTCCTCGGGTCGGCTGCGGGAGGCCGTCAGCACGGTTGCGCCTGCGGCGACAAAGCGGCGCACGGTCGCCGCGCCCAAGCCCCGGCTGCCGCCGGTGACCAGCACTCGCAGGCCGTCCAGGCCCTCGTCGGTGTTCGGCATGGGGAATCCCCTCCGTAAGATGAACCTGACTCCGGAAACGGTACACGTAAACGGAACCAGACTCACCTTATGGGGGTTCTCTTGCCGGCATCACGCCCGCTGCGCGCCGACGCGCGACGCAACCGCGAGGCACTGCTGTCCGCAGCCCGCCAGGCGTTCCTCTGCGGCGACACCGACGCGCACGTCGAGGACATCGCCCGCAGCGCCGGCGTCGCCGTCGGAACGCTCTACCGCCACTTCGAAACCCGCGAAGCGCTGATCGAGGAGGTCTACCGCAAAGAGGTCGACGACCTGTGCGCCACGCCAGGCGTCCTCCTGGACCAACACACCCCGGAGGAAGCGCTGCGGCGCTTCCTGCTGCTGCTCGTGGACCACGCGGCGGTGGGCAAGGGGATGTCCAGTGTGCTGGAAAGCATCATGGCGACAGACTCACCGGTCTTCGACGACGCACGCACCCGTATGGCCAACGCCCTCTCCCTGCTGCTCGAAGCCGGCAGCGCGGCCGGCACCGTCCGCGACGACGTCACAGGCTCCACCCTGTTGCGCGCCCTGGGCGGCATCTGCGGAATGCGCGCCACGGAGGGCTGGTTGGTCGAGGCCCGGCAGATCACCGCCCTCCTCTTCGACGGCCTGCGACACGGCGCCCCGCAGTCACCCTGAGTCAGGGGCCGCGCGCCGCCGACCAGGTCCTGCCCGTCACTCCTGACCGCTCCCGTCGTCGTCCTCGTCCAGCTCCGGCGAGTCAGGGTCGCGCAGCGGGCGCAGGGCACCGGCGGCCGGGACACTGGCGGTGAAGTTGTAGCGGCCGAGCACGTTGAGGTTGGCGTGCTTGAGCGGGGAGACGCGGGCGACGTCTTCGTCCAGGACGTCGTGCTCGCGCTCCTCGGTGGGCAGGGCCCACAACTCCTCGACCGCGGCGTCGAGATAGCGAGTCGTCCACAGTACGGCGGCATTCAGCACAAGACCGAGCGCGCCGAGCTGATCCTCCTGGCCTGTCTTGTACGCCTGCATGATCTGCCCGCGCTTGCCGTGGCAAATGTCGCGGGCGAGCTTGTGGCGGGACTCCTGCACGGTGAGCTGCCGGTTCATCTGCCGCCGGTAGGTGTCGTCGACCGGGTCGACGACCCGTAGCAGGTGCAGAGTCTTGGCGATCCGCCCGTACTCGGCGAACGCGTTGCCCAGCGGGGTGGGACGTCCCTCGCGGCCGAACATCCGCAGCAGATCGTACGCCCGCACCTGCCCGGTCACCAGGGAGCCGACCACCCTGAGCATGTCCGGCCAGTGCGTGATCACCTTGTTCAGATTCACCTTGTTGCAGGCCAGAGGCTCCAACGGCCCGTACCCACCGGTCTCCACCCCAGGCAGCTCCGCCCGCCAGAACCTCTGGTCGGCCAGGTCGCGGAAGCGGGGCGAGAAGTTGTAGCCGAGCAGGGAGAACAGGCCGAACACCATGTCGGAGTAGGAGGCGTTGTCGGTAGCCACCATGTCCGGCTTCACCCCGGCGTCGAGGTTCAGCAGGGTGTCCAGGATGTGCAGGGAATCGCGCGGGGCGCCGGGCACGACCATCTGCCCGATGCCCGCTACCTGGTCGTTCACGGCGTTGAGCCAGGTGATGCCCCGTTTGAAGTGGTAGTACTTCGGCGACGGACCGGCGTTGATGGTTCGCTTGGGCACTACGAACCGCAGCCCGTCGACGGACGCGAGCAGGCCGTCGCCCCAGTGCTCCACGATCGGCACCCGCCCCTGGGCTTCGATCAGCTTCGCGTTCGCCGCGGCGATGGTGTCGGCGCGCAGGTAGTACTGGTCGACGTGGACCAGCCGGGCCCGGGTGAGTGCCTCGTCGTCCGCGTCGATGACGGGGGTGTAGCCGATGTTGCACGCCTCGCTCACCAGCAGCGCGACCAGGGATGTCTTCAGGTTCTCCATCCGGGTACGGCCGTCCCCGAGGTGCACGAAGGCGTCCAGGAACCCGGTCCAGGAGTCGACCTCGAACAACAGGTCCGGCAGGTCGATCTTCGGGAGCATCTTCGCGGTGGTCTTGCGCAGCCATTTCAGGGACTCGCTCTCGCCGAGCGCGCCGAGCCTGTCGACGTTCAGCTTCAACCGGCCGTTGGGCTGGACCTCGAAGCTGAGCTTCGCGTCCTGCCCGGCCTCCTCCAGTCGTTCGGCCATCAGCTGCCAGGCCGCGTCCAGGGCCCGTACCCGCCCGGCCAGGTGTTCGGCGACCGGCTCGTCCAGGCTCAGGCCGTGCAGTACATCCTCGGAGACGGCCTCCCACTGCTTGCCGTCCAGTAGACGCGCCCGCGGGTCCGCCCACCGGTTCGACGGCGAGGCGAACACGTCGCGCCGGTTCAGCGCGCGGAACAGCTGCTCCAGCACGCACACCGCATACGCGTCGCGGTCCACCGCGCCCTCGGGCAGGTCCGGGTTGGAGTACACCGGCTTCTTCCAGGCTGCCGGCACCAGCTTGGCGTCGATCTCACGCGGCAGCAGCGGCTTGGCCTTCACCTTCCGCCGAGCCAGTACCGGGAGGCGCTTCACCGCCTCCAGAATCCGCTTGCCGCCGGAGGCCGCCCCCAGCGCGGGCGACTCCCCGAGTAGCAACAGGAAGGGGCGAACAGTGTTGTAGCGGGTGGCCAGCAGGCGTCGCATCTCTGCCTCGGCCTCCTCGTCCGCAGGCCCGATCAGCTCTCCCAGCAACGCCGAGGCGGCCATCACCTCCTCGCGCGGCCCGATCGCCGTCTCCAGCGCCCGCCACATCGCACTCGCATCGAGGTCGGTGCCGCTCTCGGTGATCAGGTCCAACTGCTCGCTCCACAGCCGGAACACCCCGTCGAGCATCCGCGACGCCTTCGCCATGCGAGGCCGGGCCGCGAGCCAGTCCCGGTCTGTCGCCCGCCGCGCGGCGCTGATCAGCTTCACCTGCATCAGCACCGAGAACAGATCCAGCGCGTCGTCGATCGCGGACGCCTCCAGGTGCCGCACTACCGACGTCAGTAGCGCGGTGCGCTTCGGCTCCGGGGTGCGCTCCAGGATCGGCGCCTTCGACCCCAGGCCGACCCGTGCCAGCGTCGCCAGCCGGTTCGGCGGCACCTTGTCCAGCTTCACCCGGCCCAAACGGAACGCCGAGATCTCATCCACCCGCTCCAACGCCTTCGCCAGGCCCGCACCCGTCGTCCGCGTCGGCGGCCGGCGCAGCCGCTCCAACTCCGAGATCCGCCGCCCCTCCGGCACGCCGAGCAGCGCCACCAGATCGGCCGACAACGACGCGTCCGCACGCCGCGCGGCGCCCGCCACCGTCGCGTACAGCCGCTTCTCCGCGACCTGGCGCACGGAGGCGACCTGCTTGGCCAGCACGCTCACGCCCGGCAACAGCACCCGGTGGCGCCGCAGCCAGCCCACCGCCTGGTTGAACAGGGCCACCGGCCCCTCGGCGCCCGTCCACGCCCGTCCGTGCAGGAACGCGCGGAACTTCCGGCCCCACTCCGCGTCCTCGAACGGGTGGTAGCCGTAGGCGTCCCGGATCTCCCACGCGTGCTCGTACGCCGTCTTCGCCCGCTCGGTGTACCGCTTCACCACCGACGCGTCCTCGATCTGCAACTGCGCGGTCAGATGCTCGACGACCGACCACGGCACGTCCAGCGGGTCGTCCACCAGGAACCGGCCGACGTACCGGACGGTGCACATCTGCACCGCGAACCCCAGCTGGTGCGCCGTCGTGCGGCGCAACGCGATCAGGTCCCGGTCCACGTCGTCCAGGAAGAAGAACCGCTCCAACTCCGGCCGCGTCGGCTCCTCCACGAATCGTCCGTACGCCTCGGCCTGCTCATCGCTCAGAAATTCCACCGGCACGCGGCGGACGGTAACTACCCATCATCCGGGCCCACTGGGCTTTCGGAGAAACCTGAACCCGCATCCCGAAGTTGTGCTAAATGGCCATGATCAATCTCAGCGCCAACCACGGTTCGATTGATCCCCGGGGCCGGACAACCCCACCGGCGAGCTGACCAACGTGGTCGCCAGCCACCTGCTCGCCCAGGGCTTTCAGTTGGTCACCCGGCTGCGCCAGGCCCCGCCACAGGTCGCCGAGTGGATCGGCGTGCTGCTGCTCGGTCACGGCCCGGCCGGCGAGGACGGGCTGCTGATCCTCGACCCCGACGGCAGGCAGTTCTTCACCGGGTCGGTCGAGTTGCCGGACGGCTGGCTGCAGCTGGCCGCCCGCTACGGGTGGGCCGTGCTCTACGTCGGCACCGTCGGGCTCGACGAGCTGCGCCACGACGACAAGGCCGCCACGAAGGCACTGCGCGCCGCCGCCCAGACCGGGCAGCTGGTCGGCGCCCGCATCGCCGTCGGCACGCCGCCGGCCGCCGAGTAGCCGCGCCACAGAACGAGGATGGGGCGGGACCAGCCGGTCTCGCCCCATCGGTCTGCCCGGCGGAGTTCTGAGCGTTTTGAGCGGCCTCTACGCGTGCACGCGCGAGGACTCCGCCGGGCAGACCGATGCCTCCGGCGGGCCCGCTCTCCGAGGGGGCGGGGGGAGCGTCGCCGCCTGCCAGTCGGTGGGGGGTCGGGGTGAAGGTGGGTCGCGGTGCACTCCCTCGTCGATTGGGCCCCAGAGGGTGCCACGAACCCCGGGGAGCGCTCCAAGGACGCCTACGGCGCCGCTGCGCGGTCGCGCGAGCGCGATCCTTTCCGGCACCCCGAGAACCGCGGCAGCGCTACGCGCGCCCAACCGACGAGGGAGCACCCCGCTCCGGCCCGAGCCATGGCGCAGGCCGGATGAGCAGCGCCCAGGGCCCGTGATCCTCCGTGGCCAGCCGCGCGCGCGGCTGCGGGTGCTTCGAGCTGGGAAAGACAGCCAGCTACGGAAAAAGGGGAGCCGGTGGCGAGACGCCGGCCGCCGACTGCCGGCCGGACCCGGGGCCGGTCGACGAGGGCCACCGCCAGGAGGTCGAGGACCACCAGCCCGGCCGCGACGCCCGGTGAGACGAGCCCAAGCCCCCGTACGACGCCCACTGAGCACGGCAAGCCGTGACACACCGCCAGCGGTCGCCGCGACCGGCACCCAGACGGCCGCGATCATGCCGACACTCCCTAAAGCATTGCGTTTCATTGCATCGCAGGCAATGCAATGCATTGACGGAATGCAATGCAATACATTAGACTGGAGTCCTGCGCAACCCACCGCGAAGTAGGAGTTCTTGCAGATGAGCGAGCAGCAGACCGAGCAGACCGACGAGGCCCGCACCGAGGAAGCGTCGCAGTGCGCGTTCCCCGGGTGCACGGTCCCGCCGGTCCCCAAGGACCCCACGGCACCGGGCCGGGCGCCGAAATACTGCTCCGACCCCGAGCACAACGCGATGAGTTCCTTCCGGGCCAAGCGCGGGAAGAGCGGCGGCACCAAGCCCGCCGAGGAGCCGTCCGACCGCGTCGTCACCGACGCTGCCCGGACCGCCGGCATCGTGCAGGGCACCGTGCTGCAGAAGGTCGACGAGCTGCGAACCGAGCTGGCCCGGTACGTCGACCTGCTCCAGACCGTCACTGACCCGGAAGCCGCCGAGGCCGAGGTCGCCGCCGTCGCCGCGACCGCGGACTCCCAGGTCGCCGAGTGGCGAAAGAAGACGACCACCGCGAACACCGAGCGGGACGCGGCCATGCGCCAGCGCGACCTCGCCCGCGCCGAGACCGAGGAGGCGCAGGAGGCCGCCGAGCGCGCCATCACCCTGCTGGAGGAGGGGACGACCCGGTTCGAGGAGAACCTGGAGAAGGCGCGGGCGGAGGCGGAGGAGCGCATCCAGCGCCTGCAGGCCGAAGCCGACCAGGCCATCAAGAAGGCGACGGACGACGCGGAGCAGCGGGTCATCGACCTGCAGGACGAGGCGGACCGGAAGGTCGCCGACGCCAAGGACACCGCCGCCAAGGAGGTCAAGGCCGTCGAGGACGCGGCGGGGAAGGCCAAGGTCGAGTCCGACCGTCAGGTCCGGGAGATGGAACAGGCCGTCAAGGACGAGAAGGCCGCCGCCGAAACGGCCAGGGCCGAGGCGGAGAAGGCGGTCAAGGCTGCGCAGGACAAGGTCACCGTCGCCGAGGAAGCGGTCCGTGCCGCGACGGCCCGCGCCGAGCAGGCCGACCGGGACGCCGAGACCCGTGTCACCGCAGAGAAGGAGCGCCGTACCGAGCAGGAGAAGGCGCACGCGGCCGAGCTGGGCCGGGCCGTCGAGCGGCAGCGCGAACTGGCGGACCAGGTCGACACGCTCCACACGACCGTGAACGACACGAAGGACGAGAAGCGCGAGGTGCAGACGCAGCTCACGCTCGCTCAGGCCGAGGTCAAGCGCCTCACGGCCGCCGCCGGGGGCAAGTGACGATGGTCCCCTACGTCCTGCTCGGTACGGCACTCCTGCTCTCGCTGGTCAGTCCGTGGATCCACCGCCGCGTCCGCCGGCACTGGGCCGAGCGGGACCAACGGGTCGCCGCTGAGCACCGCAGGCTGCAGCTGGTCAATGCGACCGACTGGGCCATCAGCATGTCGGTCCGGGAGAGCTTGAACCGCCAGGTCACCGACTGGCGCGCTCCCCGGATCATGCTCATTAGCGCGGCCGACGTCACCCGCCGGGCCGAGGACGACTTCAACCTGCAGATCAGCCGCGAGGAGGCGCACGCCCTGCTCATGAACCGGCTGGAGTTCCGCGGCCACCTGCAGACCACTCTCGTCACCGACGACCACGACCAGCAGGAGGGGACAACATGACGACCACACCAGGTCGCCGCGGCGGAGCCGGGGCAAGCGCCCGCCGCCAAGGCGAGTTACAGCGCGCGGCCGAGCGCGCCGCCCAGCACCACCGCGCGAAGTGGGCACTGCCCCTGACCGCCGCAGCCGCCGCCGTCATCGGCTGGGCCGCCGGCACCGTGACCGTGTGGCAGCTCGGCGCCCTGGTCGCCGCCGCCGTCCTCGCATACGGCATCCGCCAGACCTACCGCCGCCAGCACAACAGTTGGACGTCCGGCGCGAACGGCGAGGAGGCCACCGCCCGGCTGCTCGCACCCCTCGCCCGCCGCGGCTACGCCGTGCTGCACGACCGGGCCATCCCCGGGTCGAAGGCCAACCTCGACCACCTGGTCGCCGGGTTGTTCGGCGTGGTCCTGGTCGACAGCAAGAACTGGCGGTCGAAGAAGTCCCGCATCACCATCAACGGCGGGCTGCTGCGCTACGGCCGCTACGACCAGACCAAGGCGCTGAAGACCGTGGTGTGGGAGGCACAGCAGGCCGCGAGGATCCTGGGGGTGCCGGTCCGCCCGATCCTCGCCGTGCACGGCGCCAAGGTCCCCGCCACACGCGGGCGCACCGAGCTGCACGGCGTCACCGTGATCGAGGCCAAGAAGCTGCGCGGGATGCTCTCCGGACTCCCCGCCCAGCCCGGGTGGGACGCCGCCCGGGTCACCGCCGTGGAGCAGCTGGCCGAGCAGGGCCTCCCCCGGCACAGCAGCTGACCGCAGGACCTCGACAGCAAGGGCCCGGGAGAGAACTCCCGGGCCCTTCGTCGTGTCCGTCCCGCTACGACGCGTCCGGCTGGACGTGGTCCAGGTCGAGGTCGAGGAGCACCGCCAGGTCCTCGCCGGCCGCCCACCGCTGGAGCAGGGCCCGGTCGACGAGCCGCACGCCGTGCCGGGCCGCCCACACCACCCGCTCACGGGCGAACGTTCCGGAGCTGACCACGAGGAACAGCGGCCGGGCGCCCGGGGCGGTAGCAGTCGGCAGCTGCGGGGCACCGCCCACCGGGCGCAGTGCCGCACGTCCCCCGTTCCCCTGCCCGGCACGGTCGGCGCCCCGCTCGAAGGCCACGCCGAGCTGGCGCCCGTTGGGTCCGTTGCCGACCAGGTGCACCACCTCCCGGCTGATGCGCACCCCGCGGACCTGCGTCCAGCCGTCGCGCAGCAGCAGCCGCCCGATGATCGCCCGGAACCTCCGGTCGTCCGCGCCGTCGATCTCAGGCAGGGAGTAGCACCTCGCCCGCCGCCGGCGCCGCGCCAGCACGGCCCGCCGCTGGCGCACCGCGGCCCGGACCCCGTACGCGAGGGCCGCCGCTGCGAGCAGCGCCGCCCACCAGCCGACCCGGGACCAAAGCCAGCCGAGACCGGCCAGGGGTGACCCGATCACGGCGAGGACCGCCGCGAGCGCGGGCACGATCTCCCACCACTCCGGCCCCTGTTTCCCGTTGAGCCACCGCTGCAGTTCCTCGCGCTTGCGCCAGGCCCGCCGCGTGCCGACAGGAGACCGGCTCAGCGGCCACACCGCGTTCACCCCCACCACCTCGCCCCCGTGCTTTGACGTCCCTTGTCATATCTGCCCGCCCCACCCCGCGTACAGCTGCACCGCCGCAGGTGGAAACGGGAAACGGGATCCCGCCCCCCGCCGTGCTGATAACAAGCCCTTCGGCCGGTCACCCAAATTTGGGTGACTCACGGCAGGCTGTGGCCAGGGTGCCGATCCGAACCGATTTGGGTAACTCAGTTGTCGTGAGCGGGTTCGGGTAACTAAGTTGTCAGCATGGGAAGTGACTTCTACACCGACGCGTTCGCCGCCGACGTCGCGCAGCTGCGCGACCCGGCGTGGGCCGAGCCGGACCCCGAGCGCACCGCGAAGGTCCGCGCCCGGCTCGACACCCTCGCCGACGAACTGGCCGACCAGCTCTCCACCCGCGTCCGGGACCTCCCGGCCGCCGCCCCCGACGACGCGCACCTGGTCGTCCGCGACGCCGGCGACTGGCACCTCGCCCGGCTCCGGGCGCTGCGCGAGATCCGCACGGTCGCCGGGCAGCTGGCCGACCGCACCGTGGCCGCCGCCGGGACCCGGGGGGCGGGCTACCCGCAGTTGGGCGACGCCTGGGCCATCACCCGCCAGGGCGCCCGCAAGAAGTGGCCGCACGCCGTCAGCGCCATGTCCGCGCCCCCGGCCGGCCAGGAAGCCCGGACCACGATCGAGGCGTTCGGCGGCACCGCCAACCTGTCGTGGCACGGCAGCGAGGGCGGGTGGTGGTGGATCGGCCAGGGAGCCGACGGCACCCCGGGCGAGGCTGGCGAGGACATCACGTACGACACCAAGGAGGAGGCCGCCGCCAACGCTGGCGCCTTCCTGCAGCAGCACGCCCTCCCCCCTTCGGCGGGTGTGTGATGTACCTCACGCCACGGTGCCCGGACTGCTCGACCGCTACGGAGCGGATCGAGGTCGAGGGCGAGGAGGTCTGGCGCTGCACGGCCCCCGACTGCACCCGGCGCACCTACGGCACCGGCGACCCGGACGACGACGACGCCCTGCCGCCCTACACCGAGACCGACGAGACGGGTGCGGTGCTCATCCACCACGGCACCGGCGAGGTCGACGTCGAGGCGACCGTCGAGCTGGCCGCCCAGGACGGACACGACGAGGACGACGACCTGGTCGACGAGGAGCAGCCCGCGCCGGCCACCGGTGCCCCGGGCCGCGAGTGCGCGCGGGGCACGGTGCGCGTCCCCGGGTCCCCGCCGTGGGGGCGGCTCCCCGGTGTCGGCTCCGCCCCGGACCCCGAGGGCGCCCTCACGGTGTTCACGGAAAGCGACGACGGGGTGGGGCTCGAACCTCAGCGTCCCCACGGTGGGGCGGGGCACGGTCCCCTGCCTCCGAACGCCGGTCCGTCCCCACGGGGGCATGGGTGAGGCCCCCGGCCGGGGAAACCGGCCCCGGTTCCGGCGCCGACGTTCCCCGCCCTGCAGGTGGGGAAGACGCGGTCGTTCCCGGCCGCCTCGCCCCGGGCAGTGGGGAAGCGGAGGCGGGGCCGGACCCCACCGCAGCCGGGGAAAAAGTGCCCTGGGCGGTGCTGCTGGCCGATGGGGAAACCGTCGCCCGGTACCGCGCCCACGTCCTGCGGCGCGGCCCGGACGAGTGCTGGTGGTGGACCGGCGGGCTGACTGACACGGCGCACGGCACGTTCCGCGCGGTGTCCCTCCCGGGCCGGACCCGGCGCGGCACCGTGCCCGCCCACCTGTTCGGCTACCGCCTCGCCAACGGGCCCGACTCCTTGCCCCCCGGGTTGGTGGTCAGGCACACCTGCGATGAGCCGCCGTGCCAGAACCCGGCGCACTGGCTGGCCGGGACGAGGGGCGACAACAACCGCGACGCCGCGAGTCGTCGCAGGTTGGCGGGCCATGCGCTGGCCGATGTGCGCGGCGCGGTGGGTAGGGCGCGAGCGGTCCAGGCCGCCATCGCCGCCGCCCGGCCGGAGGACCTGGACGCGGCCATCACCGCCGCGCTGGCCGCCGGCAACCCTTCCGGCGCTCACCAGGACGCGCTCTTCTAGACCGGCCCAGCGAGACCGGCCCCGGACCGACAGGTCCGGGGCCGGTCCGCGTTCACGGGCGGGGAAAGTGGCCCCATGCCCGTCCCCGGGGCACATCGCGCGCGGCGCGTGGGAAGGCGTCGGCACCCGGGGCATCCCCACCGGAACGACTCCGCCGCGGTGCCGGCGGGCGGGGAACGGTCCCCGCTCCGGACGCCTCGCGCGGGACCACGTGCCGGAGCGCGTCCCCACCACGTCCTCCGGGGAGCCGCCGTGACCCGGCTCCCGTCCCCACCTTCCGTGCCCCACGTCGTTTCCCCGGGGCGTGGGGCACGGCCGCCCTGTTCTGCCCCAGCGGAGCCCCGGCCGGCCGCGTCCGCGCGCGGCGGGGGTGGGGCACTGCCCCACCGGTTCGGTCACGCAGCGTCGAGCGGCTCACGGGGAGGCCCCGCCCGCCGAGCACGCCGGGCGGGGTGGGGCGCAGCGTTACCGGCCCCCCGGCACTCGGTAACAGTCGACCCCCGCCGGGAAGCCCGGCGGGGGTCGAAGTCGTCGCCGCCGACCGTAGCGCACGGGCGCGGAGGGTGGCCAGTGCCGCCTTCCTGTTTGGCGCGACGACGACCCGGTGGGCGCTTCCGCAGCGCGAGCGCCGGAGCCGGTGCGGGCCGTGCCCGCCGACTGGAACGTTTCGGTACAGACCGTGCGCGACACCGCGAGGGCCGAGGCCCGCCCATGCAGGCCGAATGCGACCCGAAAGGCCGCAGGTCTGCCTACACCGCGAGGGCCGAGGCCCGCCCATGCAGGCCGAATGCGACCCGAAAGGCCGCAGGTCTGCCTCTCTCCCGCCGCCGTAGCGACCCTTTTTGATCTTCCTCGGACCCCGGACACAGGACCTCTTTTCTTCCCTTGATCATCCGGACCACCTAACACACCGTAATTCCCCTGCTCACTACATCAACCCCCACACCTATGCATCACGATCCGATGGCTGTTGTTGATCTTGAAAACCGCCTACTCTGTGTCTCGATGTTGTCGATCAGTGCAGGCTCAGATCCCGGCTACCTGACCAAGACGGTCGGTGCCGGTGCCGAGCATTACTACCTGCGTTCGATCGAGCTGCAGGGGGAGCCGCCCGGCTACTGGACCGGTGACGGCATCGCGGACCTGGGCCTGTCCGGCGAGGTCACCAACGAGGTCTTCGAGGACCTGTTCAGCGACTTCATCGACCCCCGGAAGCGGGACGAGATGTACGCCCGGCTGGCGTCGATCCCGCACCCCGAGGGCAGCGAGGAGTACGCCCAGGCGGAGAAGAAGATCCGCAAGGAGTGCCGTCTCGGCGACGCGCCGCGCAACTACGAGAAGGCGTACGAGAAGCGCTTGGAGAAGAACCTCGCCGCGGCCGAGGCCCGTACCCCCGGCGGGGTGCTGAGCCCCGAGCAGCTCAAGGCCATCGAGATCAGCACCCGCAAGGAAGCCCCCAGCGCGAAGCTGTACTACGACCTGACGTTCTCGGCTCCGAAGTCGTGGTCGGTGGCGCACGCCGCGCTGCAGGTCAAGGCCGCCGAGGCCCGCGAGGCCGGCGACCTGGAGACAGCCGAGAAGTTCAGCCGCCAGGCCGACCAGCTGTGGGACTGCTGGAAGGCGGGCGTGCAGGCCGGTCTGGAGCACATGCAGGACGAGGCCGGGTACACCCGCAAGGGCCACCACGGGGCGAGCAAGGACGGCCGCACCAGCGGCGAGTACGTCAAGGCCGACAAGTTCATCGTGGCCGCGTTCGCGCAGCACACGAGCAGGCAGGACGACCCCCAGCTCCACGTTCACGCGGCCGTCCTGAACAAGGTCCGGTGCGTGGATGTCGACCCGGTCACCGGCGAGGAGCGCGAGGTGTGGCGGGCGCTGGACGGCACGGGCCTGTTCCGGCACAAGCAGGCCGCCGGGCACATCGCCGAGCGTGTAGCCGAGCAGGAAGCGGAGCGGGTGCTGGGCTGGCGGGTGCAGATGCGCCCGGACGGCAAGGCGCGCGAGTTCGTCGGCGTGGACCAGGACCTGCGGGACAACTTCAGCAGCCGGCGTACCGCCATCACCGCCGAGGTTGCCGAGGTCGCCAAGGCGTTCGAGGAGAAGTACGGCGTCGCCCCCTCCGCCTACACGCTGGCCCGGATCAGCGAGGACGTCAGCCTCCGTCAGCGCGCGGCCAAGAAGCACGACGCCGTGACCAGGGAATCCCTGCTCCAGCGCTGGGAGGAGTCGAGCAAGGCCCGCTTCCGCGAGTCGCTGGCCGACGTGCCCGAGCGGATCGCCGAGCAGTCCGCGATTCACGATCTGCACCGCCCGGCCAAGGAGTTCGACCCCGAGGTCATCCAGCGCCGCGCCATCGCCGCGGTGCAGGAGGCGAAGCCCACCTGGACGCGCCCTGACCTGCTGGTCGAGCTGAACCGGCAGCTCCCCGACACGCTGGGCGGGCTGGAGCGCCAGCAGGTCCGCGACCTGCTCAACCAGCTGGCCGACGACGCGCTCTCCCCAACCGCCGACAACGGCGTGGTGCTCACCAAGGCGCCCGCCCTGGTCGAGGTCCCCGCCGAGCTGCAGCGCACCGACGGGACCTTCAAGTACGAGCCGAACCCCGACACCTTCGACCGGTACGCCACCGAGGAGGCCCTGCGCACCGAGGGCCGACTGGCCGAGTTCGCGGGCAAGCGCGCTGCGCCGACCGTGCCCAGCGAGCTGGTCGAGGAAGTCATCCAGCGCCGCGGGCTCAAGGGCCGCCAGGCCGACTTCGTCCGGGCCGCCGCCACCTCCGGCCGCAAGATCGACCTGCTGGTCGGCCCGGCCGGCGCGGGCAAGAGCTACACGCTCGCCGCGCTGACCGAGGTGTGGGAGGCGCACGAGGGCCGCAAGGTCATCGGTCTGGCCAGCGGCCAGCGCGCCGCCGAGGTGCTGCGCGACGAGGGCGTGGAGAACGTCGCCAACATCGAGATGATGCTGATTGCCAACCGGTCGATCGCCGAGGGCCGCCCGATCGCAGGCGCCGAGAAGTACCGCATCCCGGCGGGCGCCCTGGTGATCGTCGACGAGGCCGGTATGACCGACAACAGCGACATGGACCAGGTCCGGGCGCTCATCGAGGCCGCCGGCGCGAAGTGCGTCCCGGCCGGTGACCACCACCAGCTCACGGCCGTGGGCGCGGGCGGCATCTTCGCCCAGTGGGTCGAGGACGCCCCCGGCGTGCACGTCCTGGACGAGGTCCGCCGCTTCCGCGACACCGACCCGGTCACCGGCGAGAAGGTCGTGCGGCAGTGGGAGGCCGACGCCTCGCTCCAGCTGCGCGAGGGCGACAGCGAGGCGCTGGCCGCGTACGAGCTGCACGGCCGGTGGCGTGGCGGGTCCGCCGAGGAGATGACCGAGCGCGCCTACCAGGCATGGCTGACCGACCACCTCGACGGCCGTAACCCGCTGCTCATCGCCCAGGACAACGCCCAGGTGGCCGAGCTGTCCGCCCGGGTGCGCGCCGACCTGGTGCGCGCGGGCAAGGTCTCCGAGGATGGCGTGGTGCTGCGCACCGGCCGCGAGGAGCACGGCATCGAGACCAAGGCCGGTGTCGGCGACCTGATCCAGCTGCGCCGCAACAATCGCAGGATCACGGCCGAGAGCGGCAGCTTCGCGGTGAACCGCACGGTGGCCGAGGTCACCGGGATCAGCGACAACGGGGCGCTGATGGTGAAGCTGGAGGACGGCTCCCAGATGCACCTCCCGGCCGGGTACGTGAAGGAGCACGTCGAGCTGGCCTACGCCGCGACTGTCCACGGCGCGCAGGGCCGCACGGTCGGGGTCTGCCACTCCCTGGTCGATCCCAACTCGACCAACCGCGAGGCGCTGTACGTCATGCTCACCCGCGGCGAGGTCGAGAACTTCGGGTACGTCATCACCCACCGGGACGGCGACGGGCTCAAGGCGGAGGAGATCCCCCACCACCTCGCCGTGCTGGACTCCACGCTGCAGCGCAGCGGGCTGGAGCTGACCGCGACGAAGACGATCAAGGCCGAGCTGGAGCACCGCGAGCACCTGGCCGTGCTGGAGCCGGTGTGGTCGGGCGTCAAGGAGCAGGACGCCGAGAAGCGCTTCGGCACCGCCCTGCTGCAGGCCATCGGCACGGAGGACTACGAGCGGTGCGCGAGCAGCGAGGCGTTCGGCTCCCTGCTGCGGCTGGCCCGGCACGTCGAGGATCAGGGATTCGATGCCGAGGACCTGCTGGTGCGCACCGCCCGCTCCCGTGAGCTGGAGACCGCCGACGACGTCGCCAAGGTGCTGCACGACCGGCTGAACAAGGCGTACAACCTGGTCGAGCGCGACCAGGTCCGCGCCGAGGAGGCCGAGCAGCGTGCCGCCCTCGCCGAGCAGGAGCGCAAGGTCGAGGACGCGGTCGAGGCCGGGCAGGCGCCGGTCGACCCGGAGGCGCTGCAGCGGGCGGCCGAGGCCGCGCAGCAGAGCGACCCGCACGCCGAGCTGATGAAGCAGACCCTCGCGACCCAGGCCGGGGTCGAGACGCTGCACGCTGGCACCGACCCGGAGACGGTCGAGCGCCAGGAGGCGGAGCTGGCCGCCGCGCTGCGGGCCGCCGAGGAGATGACGGACGCCGACGTCGAGCAGCTGGTCGATGCCCCTGAGCCGGTCGAGGCCGAGGCGCACCCGCACTTCGAGGACCTGATGCGGCAGAACGAGGCGTTCGCGCAGAACGTCGAGGTGCTGCACGCCGGTCAGGGCCAGGAGGTCGCCCGGCGCCAGGCCGAGGAGCGCGAGGCCCGCTGGGAGGCGATGGACTCCTACACGGCCCGCACCCCGGACCTGGACGGCGACCTGGGCCGCTTCCTGCAGGAGTGGGCTGTCGAGATGGACGAGCGCACCGAGCGGCTGGGCCAGCGCGTCGCCGAGGAGCAGCCCGCATGGGCCGTCGACCGGCTGGGCCCGGTGCCCGAGGACCCGACGGAGCGCGCCGACTGGGAGCGCCGCGCCGGCCGCGTCGAGCGGTACCGCGAGGCCCACGGCTACGACCACAACACCAAGGCCATCGGGCAGGCCCCGCCGCAGGGTGCGGTCGAGGCCCGCGCCGACTGGGAGCGCGCGCGCCGTGCCCTGGGAGTCGACGAGAAGGAAGCCGACATCGCCCGCGCGTCCGACGAGACGCTGCGGCAGATGATCGAGCGTGCCGAGCGCGAGGAAGAGTGGGCGCCGCCGTACGTCGCCGACGACATGCAGAAGGCGTTCACCGCCGAGCGCGACTTCAAGGACCAGGCCGTACAGATGGAGCTGCGCGCCCAGGAGCAGGCGGAGAAGGAGGCCGCCGAACACGAGGAGCGCGTCACCCAGGCCATGCACCAGGCGCAGACCGCGACCGGCTACAACGAGCACCAGCAGGCCCTCGCCCAGACGATGGCGCTGCAGCAGGTGCCCACGCTGCAGGCCGAGATCGACCCCAGCGACCTGGTCAAGGAGACCCTCGACCGCGCCCAGACCAGCCGCGACATCGCCGAGACGATGGGCGACCGCGCGAGCCGGTACCAGGAGGTCCAGCAGACCCGCGAGGCGTGGGTCGAGGAGACCCAGACCGTGCGGGACGAAGCCGCCCTCGCCCGGACCGAGCTCGAGCGCCGCGCCCCAGAGCCCGAGATCGAGGAGCCCGAGGCCCCGGCCGCTCCCGCCGCCCCGGCCGCGCCGACGCAGTCCGTCGAGGAACATCTGATGGAGGCGATGGAGCAGGCCCGCCTCGCGCAGGAGATCCTGCAGCAGCGCGCCCAGGAGCGGGAGCAGGAAGCCGAGCGGCAGAAGGAGGCCGAGCGGCAGCAGCCGCAGGCCGAGGAGCTGGAGCGCGAGCGCCGCGACACCGGCTTCGGCGGGTACGGGACGGACTACGAGCGGCTGGGCCAGGAGCTGGCACAGGCCGAGCGCGACGCCACCCCGGAGCCCGCGGCCCCGGAGCCGGAGCCCGTCGCAGTCCCGGCACCGGAGCCCCCGGCGCCGCCCACGCCGGAGATCGACCTCGACGTCGACATGTAGCCGAAGGGCCAGCGGAGCAGCCGCTGGCCCTTCCTACTGCCTGCCCTCTGTCTGTGCAGCCCGCTACCGTGCCCTTATGGCTGACTACCCGACGATGTGGAACGGGCCGGGCGCCATGCCGCCGGCCGGAGGAACCGCGGCGCAGCAGACCGCCCCGCCGCCCCCGACCGAGCCGCCCGCCGAACCGGTGGTCGGCCGCCGCACGCTGGCCGAGGTCACCGTGCTGCTCGACAACATCGAGCACGCCGTGCGGACCGGCTACCAGCTGGAGGAGTTCCACGAGGGCGTACGGGCGACCTACCTGTGGGCCGTCGGCCAGGGGCGCAGCCCGATCACGGACCGCGTCGCCGGCATCCCCGACGCCCAGCAGCTGCGGGCCGAGGACGACGCCGCCGAGGCCGCGATGCGAGGCCCCCGCCGCCGGTACGCCAACGGCGTGCAGCACGCGGCGATGTGGCTGCGCGGCGCCACCCAGGACCAGCCCTGGGCGGTGTGGGAGACCTGACCGGACCGCACACACGGACGAGCCCGCCCTTTCCCGGGGCGGGCTTTCGCGTATCAAGCGGGCGTTACAGGGGCGGAAGCGGGCGTCCGTGATGTGTTGATCTCGGCTGTGCCCATAGGCTCCGGCCATGCTTATCGCGAACATGTCGCCCCGCACGACAGGCAAGACCACCGACACCGGGTGGCTGTCGCACGCCCTGCTGGAGGATGAGGAAGGCTACGACGTCGTTGGGTACGACGCCGACCACAGCAAGCAGTTCTGGAGCTGGAGCCAGCCGGAGAAGGGGAATTTCGCTTTCCCCGTGCACCTGCAGGCGTCCGCCAAGTTTCATCAGGAGGTCGTGCCGCCGACGGGGAACCGCATCGCGATGGTGGACTGCGGGCACACCGAGAACCACATCTTCATCGCGGACTCCATTCTCCGCGTCGCCGACCTGGTGATCCTGCACATGTCGCCGACCGCTGCCGACTGGGAACGGATCTGCGAGCCGGAGACCGCCAAGTCGTTCAAGGACATCCTGGCGAGCAGTGCCCCGCTGAGGGCCACCGGCAAGAAGCCCGAGACATGGGTGCTGCTCAACCGCACCGTGGCGAACGCGTCGTCGACCGGCTACTACCGCGAGGAGATGGCCAAGGAGGGATACGAGGTGTTCAGCACGGTTATCCCGCGCAGCGAGCGCTTCGGCGACTCGATGGGAGCCCCGGTGGAGGGGGCCGCCAAGACAGCGTTCGGCGCGCTGGTGACGGAGATGAAGAAGCGCGGGCTGCTGCCCGTTGGCGACCAGGAGGTCAGCCGGTGAGTCCCACCCGGCAGGAGATCCGAGCGCAGCGCAGCGCTGCGGCCGAGGCCCGACGCCAACAAGCCCAGGCGACGGAGACGGCTCCAGAAGTCGAGCCGACCGAGCCAGCCACGCCCGCCGTCCCTGCCCCGGCCGGAGAGGTCAACCCCGCGCCGAGCGCCGAGCCGGAGCCGTACCGGCCCCAGCCGTTCACCCCGGACCTGATCCCCGAACCCGTCGAGGTCGAGGCCGAGGGCGATCTGACGCCCCAGGAGATCGACGAGCTGGGGCACTGCGAAGCCGCGTTCGCCAACGGCAACCGGGCCGAGTGGATGAAGTGGAAGGCCGCGCACGCCATCCGAGCCCGGAACCTGCACCGGCAGGGCGGGCGGACCTGGGCGGACTACTGCCAGGACCGGTTCGGGGAGTCGGAGTCGGAGGTCAACCGGCACATTCAGCAGTGGCCCCTGCTCAAGGCCGTCACTGAGCAGCAGGACCGGCCCCGCGCGATCCCCGACTCCCACGTGCAGCAGCTGCTGCCGATGGTCGAGCAGCACGGCCAGGAGGTGACCGCCCGCGCGTACGTCGCGCTGCGAGGGTGGGCCGCCGAGCGCGGCCACCGGGTCACGGCCACCGTGGTCGACGGCCTGGTCGAGCTGGCACGGGCCGCCGAAGTGCCAGCGCTGACAACCTCGAACACCTTCCAGCTGGCGATCGAGGCGAAGCCGAAGCCGAAGGCGGCACGGCCCAGGAGGAAGGAAGCGGCCCCGGCCGCAGTCGAGTCAGCTCCGGCAGATGCCGGGGCCACCGCGCAGGAGCAGGGGGAGCCCGAGGCCGGAGGTCACCCAAATTTGGGTGACTCGCCGAACGGAGCCCCGGCCGGCGAGGCGACGGCCGCTGAGGGCGACGAGTCGGTGGTCGACGCCGAGATCGTGGACGACACGCCCCCGCACCGGGCCGTACAGACGCGTGACCTGCTGCAGGGGATGCTGGTCGGAGTCGAGTCGGGGGCCCTGCAGGACGCACCGACCGAGACGTTGAAGGAGATCAGCACCGCCGCCCTGTCCCTCGCGTACGCGGTCGACGAGGTCCTCAAGGGCCGATAGCGGTCGAGGCCCGGGGCAACGCGGAGGGGGAGTCACCCAAATTTGGGTGACTCCCCCTCCGCATGGTGCCGCTGCGCTCAGTCAGCTTCCTTGTCCGGCTCCCGGCGCTTGGAGATGTTGCGCTCCACGTACTCGAAGAAGCCCGGGTCCGTGAAGTCCTCGATGGTGAACGCCGGCGGCGCCGGGTGCGGGTTCTCCGGTGTGGGCTGCACCGGCACCGGCACCGGGTGCTTCGGCTTCTTGAGGTCGTCCCGGGGAAGGCCGCAGTCCTTCAGCTCTGTCTTGAGGAGGGTCTCGACCTGCGGCCAGAAACGGAACTCCCACTCCAGGGCCCGGGTCGGCGGGACCTTCGTGGTCTCGTACGACCACTGGTGCGCCCCGCGCAGTGCGGTCAGGGCGATGCGTACGCGGGTGTGGCGGTACCAGCAGGGCTTCCACACGTCCTGGGCGTAGATGGGCCACAGGATGTTCTGGCACCACTCCGTCAGCCAGTCCCACAGCTCCCGGGCCTGGTCCTGGTCGAGGTCGTCGGTCCAGTTCGGGGAGACCCCGGGCCAGTCCGGCTCGGGCTCCGGCTCCGGTTCGGCCTGGAGCGCCGCGAACGCCTCAGTGATCGCGGCGAGCTGCTCCTTGTGCTCACCGACCTTGTGGGCCAGGCCCTCCAGCAGTTCCTTGAGCTTCTGGTTCTCCAGGTCCGAGAGGCGCTTGCGGGCATCGGAGACGTTGCCCGTCAGCGTCAGCAGCATGTCGCCGACGCTGACCTTCATGTCGTCCGCCACTTAGAACCCCGTCTCGTCGTCGTCGCCCCAGCTGTCGTCCGCCGCCGGGCCATCGTCGGTACCGGTCTTGCGCAGCGGCACCGCCGCCGGCACGGTCCCGGCGGGCTGCTCCTGCGGCTCCGGCTGCGGCGGCACCTGCTCCAGGTGCCGGGTCGGCGCGAAGTCCGGCTGGTCGGGGACGACCGGCGGGTGCTCCGGCATCGGAGGCACCGGCGGGAGGACCTCGCCGCGCAAGACCTGCAGGTGGTCGCGCGGGCCGGGCAGCGGGCCGGACGCCCAGCCGCTGGCCGCCGGGTTCGCCGTCCACGGGCTGGGGTCACCCGACGGAGCCCACGGGCTGGCAGGCTCCGGCGGGGCCCACAGGTCCGCCGGGTCCTCGACGAGCGGCGCGGTCACGGGCGGGGCGTAGGCGGGCACCGTGGAGTCCTTGCGCTTGCGCGCCTTCATCGCCGCCTTGGCGTCCCGCTTCTCCTGCTTGGCCACCGCCTTGACGTCCTTGCGGTCCCACACGGCCACGTAGCGGACGACGACCGGCCCGCCGATGTTTCGGCGCAGCACCAGGATCTCGCCCGGCTCCAGGTTCATGATGTCCGCCGGGGTCATGGTGTCGACCTCGACCCAGGTGTACGAGGAGGACTGGCGCATGGTGCCGTCCGGGCCCGGGGAGTTCGAGTGCGACTCCCGCTTCTCCTTGTGCCGGCCGCACAGCTCCGACAGGCCCTTGAGGTCCTCTTCGTCGGCCAGGCCGCCGAGGACGAGCTTGACCATGTTGGTCCAGATCGTCTTCGCCGCCTCTCGGCCGTAGCGCTCCCGCATCTGCGAGCGCGACTGGAACACGGCGTGGATGGCGATGCCCAGGCCGCGGCTGTCCGAGGTCCACTTCTCCAGCGGCACGGAGCAGATCAGCGCTGCTTCGTCGAGGATCAGCGACCAGGGCGCGTCCAGGCGACCGCCGCGCTGCAGCGGGGCCATGTCCCGGGCCTCTTCGTAGATCTCGCCCGTGAGGCAGCTGAACAGCGGGCCGATGCCGCCCCGGCCGGTGTCCCGGCCGAGCAGGTACAGGGTGTCCTGCGACTGCAGGTATCCGCGGATGTCGAAGAGTCCGCCGCCCCGGTGCGCGTCCTCGATGACCCGCTGGACTTGCGGGGTGTCGAGGAACATGAACGTCTTGGACAGCGTCCCGAAGACGTTCTCGCCGGTGGTCGGCTTGCCCTCGACCTTCTGCACCTGGAGCAGGTCGTCCCTCCAGCCGCGCGGGGCGACCGGCCGGGACGGGTTGTAGGGGTCGGGGTGCTCGAACTTCGCCAGGATGTCGATCGCTTCGGTGTTGCGGAAGCTCTTGGACCAGCGGGCCACGTCCAGCAGGGTCAGGCCCTCCGCGTCGGCCGCCCACAAGAACGCCTTGAGCACCGAGTAGCTGGCCGTCTCCCAGAAGTTGCGGTTCTCGACACCACGGGTGGCGTCGGAGCCGTCGAGCAGGTAGTTGGCGCGGCGCATCGCCCGCTCGACGCCGTGCTCCGGGTCGGAGCAGCCCATCACCGGGTCCCAGGCCACGTTCGAGGTCCGGCCGCCGATGTCCTGCGGGTTCCAGATCAGGATGTTGCCGACCCGGGCTCGCAGCTTCTCGGTCTGGTCGACGATGTCCACCTTCACCGACGTCGCCAGGACCGCGCCGGGTGCGTCGATGATCCAGTTGGCCAGCTTCGCCGTCTTGCCCGCGCCGGGCGGGGCGACCATCACGGAGCTGTCCTCAATCGCCATGTACAGGTGCAGGTCCGTCTTGCGGTCCTTGCCCAGGTAGGTGCCGACCGCGTTGGTGTCCACCTTCCGCGCCGGAACCTTCGCCAGGCTAGGACGCAGCACGTTGCGCTTCTTGACCAGTTGGGGGGCGCCGAGCGCCTTGCGCAGTGTGCCCTTGGGGGCGAACCCGTCGGTCTCGCGGGTGAAGTCCCCCTTGAACATCATGTATCCGGCGCCGACCAGGCCGACCGCCGTAGCCGTCACCAGTAGCGGCTGCGCCTCGAACAGCGAGCCACCAGCTTCGAGCACCCCGCCGAAGATGGTGCCGAGCATCCCGCCGGGGTCGGTGTCCTGCGTCGCCCTCTCAGTGGCGAGCAGGGCAGTCGGCACGCTCAGGGCCGTCAGCCGCACGGTGGGCCGGTGGAAGATCGCGCGCCGGGTGAACAGCACGTTCTTGTAAGCGTTGCCCTCGATGGGCTTCCACGCCTCTTCCGGCTTCTCGGCCGCCAAAACGTCGATGTCCGCAGCCTGGTTGACGGTGGGCTGGCTGGTCGAGTCGATCAGAGTGCTGGCCTTACTGTTGTCGTTCACGAAGGTCCTTTCCTTCGGGGCCCCGGGGGTGCTGTAGCCGCCAAGCTCTTCACGCGCCACCGGGGCCACTCCTGTCTGTATACGTCGCTGCACTGACAAGTACGGCATGGATTTCACCGATCGTTGCGGTCCTGTCGCGCACGGGTGCGCGGCTTCCCGTCTGGCGGGAGGACCTGGGCAGATTGCCCGCCAGACCGGACAGCTTGGTCTGGCTCATCCTGGGAAATCCGGCCTGTGGATAGAGTCCGGCGATTCCCCCGCTCACTCGTCGTCGTCTTCGTCGTCGGCCGGCCGCTGGCCCGGCACGTCGGGCTGGTCCTCCCGGGCGATGGCCCGCAGGTGCCGACGGATCGAGTCCGCCTTCACCGTGACGCGCGGCTCGATCAGGACCGCCACCTCCCGCTGTGACAGCTCCCGCTGCTCCGGGGTCAGCGACTCCAGGACCTCGCGGATCTGCTCGCGCGTGGCCTTCTGGTCCTCATCGACCGTGGCCTGCACCCGAGGCCCGCCCGGGGCCCGCGCCGGCACCGCCTGCTGCACCTTCTCCAGCGCGGCCAGCTGACCCTGCAGCCGCACCAGCTCCCGGCGGGCTTCCTCCGTCTCGTTGCGGGCTTCGTCCGCTTCCTTGAGCGCGGCGGTGGCTTCCGTCCCGAAACGCGCCCGCTCCGCCTGCAGGTTCTCCAGCCGGACCGTCAGGGCCTGCTGCTCCCCTTCGAGGCGCAGCGCCTTCTCGCTGGCTTCCTGGGCCTGCCGCTGGACCTGGTCGTAGGCGGTGGTGAGCCTGCCGCGCTCTTCCTGCAGCCCGATCATCTGGCCCTTGAGCGCGTCCAGTTCCTCAGCGGTCCGCTGGTAGAGCTGGGCCGCCGTGGCGTCGCTGGACTCCAGCCGCGTGCGTTCCTCCCGAAGCGCCTTGAGCCGCTTCTCCTCCGTCTCACGTTCGGCCGCCGCCTGCTGCTGGGACTCCTCCGCTTGCTTGCGGGTCTCCTCCAGCACCTTTTCCACGGCCGCCAGCTTCTCCGCAGCTTCCTGGACCGCCTTCTCCG
>NZ_CP108569.1:6472500-6647500 GCF_036010505.1 Streptomyces sp. NBC_01197 | reverse complement strand
GCCGACCCCCGACTTGAAGTCGCAGCGGGGCCAGGCAGGAGTACGACAGTACAGCTCGCCCAAGGGCGAGGCAAATCGCTTGCCTCGTACCCCGGTTCTGTCAACCCGCCGCTCCAGCGCGGAACCGGGACTTATTATGACTTACCCTGCTGAAACAGTACGCAGCCCTCTGAGAGGCCCCTATATGACCAGCGTGACATCCCCGCTCGCCGGACGCGCGATTGGACTGGCCGCGGTGCCGGACCCCGTCTTCTCCGGTGCGATGGTGGGCCCCGGCACTGCCATCGACCCTGTGCGCGAGCCGTCGGACGCGGTGTCACCCGTCGACGGCATCGTGGTCTCCCTGCATCCACATGCTTTCGTCGTCGTCGACGGAGAGGGGCACGGAGTGCTGACGCACCTCGGCATCGACACCGTTCAGCTCAACGGCGAGGGCTTCGAACTGCTCGTCAACAAGGGGGACACCGTGGCGCGCGGACAGGCCATGGTGCGCTGGGATCCGGTTGCGGTCGAGGCCGCCGGCAAGTCCCCCATCTGCCCGGTCGTCGCGCTGGAGGCCACTGCGGATTCCCTCTCGGACGTTTCGGAGAGCGGCCACGTCGCGGCCGGGGAGTCGCTCTTCAGCTGGCAGTGACATCGGCGCCGTACACAGAGGTGCATCGGTCCAACCACCCCGGCGCCGGAGTGCGCCGCGACAGACGGAGACGGGTGACATGCAGACAACGCTGCGAGGCGTCGGCGTGAGCCACGGTGTGGCCATCGGCGAGGTCAGGCACATGGGTACGGCCGTTCTCGAACCGCCTGCCAAGCAGATCCCGGCCGAGGACGCGGAACGCGAACAGGGTCGCGCCCGGCAGGCCGTGGAAGCCGTGGCCGCCGATCTGACCGCGCGGGGCAATCTGGCCGGCGGTGAGGCACAGCACGTGCTGGAGGCCCAGGCCATGATGGCCCAGGACCCTGAGCTCATCGCTGATGTCGACCGGCGTATCGCCGTGGGCAGTTCCGCCGAGCGCGGGGTGTACGACGCGTTCGCCTCGTACCGGGCGCTGCTGGCCGGTGCCGGTGAGTATCTCGCCGGCCGGGTCGCGGACCTGGACGACGTTCGGAACCGTATCGTCGCGCGGCTGCTGGGTGTGCCGATGCCGGGTGTGCCCGACAGCGACGAGCCGTATGTACTGATCGCCCGGGATCTCGCTCCCGCGGACACCGCGCTGCTCGACCCCGCGCTGGTGCTCGGTTTCGTGACCGAGGAGGGCGGGCCCACCAGCCACAGCGCGATCCTGGCCCGGGCGCTCGGTGTGCCGGCCGTCGTGGCCCTGCCCGGTGCCGGCGAACTGGCCGAGGGCACCGTCGTGGCCGTCGACGGCAGTACGGGGGAGATCTTCGTCCGGCCGAGCGACGAGAAGCGAGCCGAGCTGGTTTCCGCCGCCGCCGCCCGCAAGGCGGCGCTGTCCGCTACGACCGGTCCCGGGGCAACATCGGACGGCCACAAGGTGCCGCTGCTGGCCAATATCGGCGGGCCGGACGATGTCGCCGCTGCGCTGGAGGCAGGCGCGGAGGGCGTCGGACTCTTCCGTACCGAGTTCCTGTTCCTGGACGACTCCGCGAAGGCGCCGTCGGAGGCGAAGCAGGTCGAGGCGTACCGCTCGGTGCTTGAGGCGTTCCCGGAGAGCCGGGTTGTGGTGCGGGTGCTGGACGCCGGGGCGGACAAGCCGCTGGACTTCCTGACGCCGGCCGACGAGCCGAATCCCGCCCTCGGTGTACGGGGGCTGCGGTCGCTCCTCGACCACCCGGATGTGCTGCGCGCCCAGTTGACCGCGCTGGCCAGGGCAGTTGAGGGTCTGCCGGTGTATCTGGAGGTCATGGCACCGATGGTGGCGGACCGGGCCGACGCCAAGGCGTTCGCCGACGCCTGCCGACAGGCCGGGCTGCACGCGAAGTTCGGCGCGATGGTGGAGATCCCGTCCGCCGCGCTCCGGGCACGGTCCATCCTCCGTGAGGTGGAGTTCCTTTCGCTGGGCACCAACGACCTGGCGCAGTACACCTTCGCGGCAGACCGCCAGGTCGGTGCGGTGTCCCGGCTGCAGGATCCGTGGCAGCCCGCGCTGCTCGACCTGGTGTCGATGGCCGCCGAGGCCGCGAAGGCCGAGGCCAAGAGCTGTGGTGTCTGTGGTGAGGCCGCCTCCGATCCAACGCTCGCATGTGTACTGACCGGTCTCGGTGTGACCAGCCTTTCCATGGGTGCGGCCGCCATTCCGTATGTCCGTACGACGCTGGCGCAGCACACGCTCGCCCAGTGCGAGCGCGCGGCTGCCGCGGCGCGTGCCGCGGACTCGGCGGACGAAGCACGGCGGGCCGCTCAGGCGGTGCTGTCCGGCGAGTAGCCGCGCGTGGTTCCCGCGCCGGGTGGTGTCCGAGGGGCTTCCTGCCGTGTCGGGCGGGAGCCCCTCGGGCGTCGGTGACCCGTGGTCTCAGGGGTCAGTGGCCCCCTGGGTCAGTGGTGTGGGTCCTCCTCGGGGATCGCGTAGCCGGCGCAGTAGTCGACGCCCGGTTCCGGTGCCACCGGGTCGCCCGTGTCGGCGTCGGTGCAGTAGGCGCTGAACACCTCGCCCGCGGTGAGCGGTTGCAGTCGGCCGCGGTGGAGCCGCCAGCCGCGGACCTTGTCGTCCTGGCCCGGCACCGTCGTACGGATGACGATTCCGCCGGGGCTCTCCAAGGCCATACCGGCGGCGAGCACTGTCACGAAGGCCATGCCTTCCGCGCGGTCGAGCCGGGCCCGGGGGCCTTCGCCGCTCTCGGCGTGCAGGACGGCGAAGAGCGGTTCGGCCTCGGCGGGAATGCTGCAGACGAGATGGTGGACCCCTGGCCCCGCGCCGTCCAGCAGGCTCTTCAGTGCCCGGGAGGCCCGGTCGAAGGAGGTCGCGCCGATGTCCTGGCCGCAGTCGGCGCACTCCCCCGCCTCGGCCAGCACCAGCGTCGCGTACTCCAGAGTGGCCCGGCACACCGCGGCGTTGATGAGGAGCGGGACCAGCCGGTCGATGGGCTGCCCGGTGTACGGGACGGTCGCCCCGTCCGCCGCGATGCCCGCGGTGAAGCGCGTCCGGCTGTCCGCCGAGTCCGGGTCGAGTCCGGTCGCCGTGCAGAACTCCTCGTACTCCTCCGGGTCGAAGAGTGCGACCGTCGTGTGCACCTCCTCGGCGGTGAGGGCCCGCAGCAGGCCCTCGACCTGCTGGAGGTAGGCCGTGTGGTCGTCGAAGGTGAAGGTGCGGTAGCGCCGCATCACCGCGAAGTCCTGCTCGTCGGCCAGCAGGCCGACGGTGCTCGGTGCTTCGCGGCGCAGTGCGTGCCGCATGGATCCGGTCCGGTGTGTCTGCGCCATGACTCCCCCTGAGCGCGCTCGATCAGTGCTCACTCACAGTAACCGGGGGCACTGACAACGCCGTTGCGGACAGCCGGGACCGCACCAGGCGGCTCTGGGCCGCGCAGGTCGCCACGACGCCGGCGGCGAGCCCGAGCCATCCCGGCGGACCTGCGGCGATGACCGCCGTGACGAGCAGGGGGCCGCCGCTGCGCTGGGCGGAGGAGGCCAGACCGTGCACTCCGAGGTAGGCGCCCTGTGCCTCGCCGGCGGCGAGGGTGACCGAGAGTTCCCAGGAGGCCGTGGAGTGCAGCATCTCGGCGAAGGTCAGCGCGATCGCGGCGACGAGCAGTGCGGTGACGGCTGCCCAGGTGCCGCCGTGCGACGACGCGGTCATGGCGAGGCAGCCGACCGTGAAGGAGCCGGCGAGCGGTATCAGGAGGGTGCGGGCCGACTGCGGGGTGGAGGCGAACCGGCTGAGCGGTACCTGGCAGAAGACGACCATCACGCAGTTGAGGACCATCAGCAGGGGCGCCAGGCCGTGCGGGGCCGTGGTGGCGTGGACGATCCACAGCGGCATACCGACCTGTAGCACGGCGTCGTCGAGGAAGAGCATCGTCTCGGTCGCCGTGAAGAGCAGGAACGCGCGGTCGCGCCAGGGGTTGGGCGGCGGGGCCGCGGGGGCCGGTTCCTGTGAACCCGTGACGACCCTGGAGGGCGCCTGCGGTTCGGCGCAGCGGAGGGTGAGGGCCGCGACCACGGCGTACGACACGGCGTTGCCGATGAGCAGGCCGTAGTAGGCGTGGGTGGTCCCGATGCCGAGCGTGACGGCGGCGGCGAGGCCGCCGATGGCCCAGCCCGCGTTGGAGACCGTGCGCTGGACCGCCTGGTAGCGGATGCGGTCGGTTCCGCTCACCCGGGCCGAGTAGAGCCTGGTGAGGACGTTGGATCCGCGGTCGCCGAGGCTGCCGACGGCGGAGTAGATGAGCATCAGCGTGAAGTTGTGTGTGGTGAGCAGCGCGAGCAGGGCCAGTGCCTGCAGCACCTGGGCGGTCACCAGGACCCGGGTGAGGGGGAACCGGTCGGCGAGGTGGCCGGCCAGCGGTGCGCCCGCGATGCCTGCGACCCCCGAGACCCCCATGAGGATGCCGACCTGGGCGACGGAGAGGCCGGCGACGAGAGTGAAGTAGAGCGCGGCGGCGCCCATCCAGAGCCCGGTGCCCACTTTGTTGATGAGGGCGATCCAGAGCATCCGGCGGCCGTCCTGGCCCCCCGGGATCCGTTCGTACAGTGCTGCTCGACGCCGGCTCGGACTCACTGTTCCCCCTTGACCCAAAGTTACGTACTGATACATACTCATCTATGTGGCAACACAATATGCGATCAGTGGTACGACAGCCAGGGATATTTCCGCCTCGGTCGAACAGGGCGTCGCCGAGGGCGCGTTGGGCCCTGGGGACGCCCTGCCACCGGTGCGCAGGCTGGCCGAGGGGCTCGGTGTGAGCCCCGGCACGGTCGCCATGGCGTACCGGGAGCTGCGGCAGCGCGGCATCGTGGTCACGCGCGGCCGGGGCGGCACGGTGGTGGCGCGGACCCCGGCTGTGGGCTCGCGACGGCCGCCCAAGGTGCCGCCGGGGGTGCGTGACCTGGCCGGTGGGTATCCCGACCCGGCGCTCCTTCCCGTACTGCTGCCGCCCCGGCGGGTCGACCCGGTGCGGGGCTCGCACCGGGGTTCACCGCGGCTGCCCGCCCTGGAGGAGCCGGCTCGGGAGTGGTTCGCGCGGGACGGGGTGCCGCACGACCGGGTGACGTTCTCGCACGGGGCGCTCGACTGCATGGCGCGGCTGCTCTCGGTGGAGCTGAAACCGGGTGACACGGTCGCCGTGGAGGATCCGGGGTTTCACCATCTCCTCGATCTCGTACCGGCGTTGGGGCTGCGGATGGCTCCGGTCGCGGTGGACGACGAGGGGATCCGCCCGGACGCCCTGCGCGCCGCGCTGCGCGCCGGTGCGCGCGCCGTGGTGTGCAGTCCGCGGGGGCAGAGTCCGGTCGGCGGCTGCTTCTCCGCGGAGCGCCGGGCGGCGCTCCTCGATGTGCTGGCGGGGTCTCCCGATGTGCTGGTTATCGAGGACGACCACAACGCCGATGTCGCGGGCGCGGCGCCGTTCCCGCTGGCTTCGGGCGGTCTGGCCCGCTGGGCCCAGGTGCGGACCGTCTCCAAGCATCTGGGGATCGATCTGCGCTGGGCAGCGGTGGCGTGCGATGCGACGACGCTGGCTCGCCACGACGGCCGGATGCTGCTGACGTCCGGCTGGGTCAGCCATCTGCTGCAGGAGACGGTCGTGCGGGCGATGTCCGCTGAGCCGGTGCGCACACTGGTGGCGCGGGCCGGACGCACGTACACGGAGCGCAGGGAAGCTCTGATCGCACAACTCGGGGAGCTGGGGATCGCCGCGCACGGGGCGAGCGGGCTCAATGTCTGGGTGCCGGTGCGGGACGAGTCGGCGGTGGTCAACGGTATGCGGTCGCGCGGCTGGTGGATCGCGGCGGGTGCGCGGTTCCGTATCGCCGCTCCCCCGGCCGTACGGATCACGACGGCCACCCTCACCGGGCCCGACGCGGCCGCGCTGGCCTCGGACTTCGCGGAGGTGCTGGACGAGTCCGAGGCCACGTACGGGGGTTGAGGTCCGGGGGCGCGGTCGTCAGCCGCGGTCGCGGGCCAGCTTCTCGTAGAAGTGCAGCAGTTCGAGGTTGTCGACCGAGCCGGGGTTGACCGCCTTGTCGAGCGCCGCGCCCTGGAGCAGCCGTTTCACCGGGACCTCGATCCGCTTGCCGGTGAGGGTGTGCGGGACCCCGGGGACCTCGATGATCTCGTCGGGGACGTGGCGCGGCGAGAGCTGCTCGCGGATCGTCTGCTTGATGCGCAGCCGGAGGCCGTCGTCGAGCGGGGTGCCCGGGGCGAGGTGCACGAAGAGCGGCATCCAGTAGCCGCCGTCGGGCTCTTCGACCCCGATGACCAGTGACTCGCGGATCTCGGGGAGCCGCTCGACCGCTTCGTAGATGTCGGCGGATCCCATCCGGACGCCCTGCCGGTTGAGAGTGGAGTCCGAGCGTCCGTGGATGATCACGGAGCCGTGTCCGGTGATCGTGATCCAGTCGCCGTGCCGCCAGACTCCGGGGTACGTCTCGAAGTAACTGCTCAGGTAGCGGCTGCCGTCGGGGTCGTTCCAGAAGCGGATCGGCATGGACGGCATGGGGTTGGTGACGACGAGTTCCCCGACCTCGTCGATGAGCGGCCGGCCCTGCGGGTCCCAGGCCTGGAGGTCGGTCCCGAGGCCGGCCGCCTGGAGTTCGCCGATATGGACAGGGAGGGTGGGCACGGCGCCCGCGAAGCAGCTGCACACGTCCGTACCGCCGCTGACCGAGGCGATCCAGAGATCTTCTCCCGCCGCTTCGTGGAGCCAGCGGAATCCGTCGGGCGGGAGCGGGGAGCCGGTCGTCGCGACGCACTTGACGCGGGAGAGGTCGTGGTCGCGTGCGGGTTGGACGCCCGCCTTGCGGCAGGCCATGACGTAGGCGGCGGACGTGCCGAAGAGCGTTGCCCCGGTGGCTTCGGCGATGCGCCACTGCGCGTCGGTGCCGGGGAAGCCGGGGCTGCCGTCGTACAGGACGATCGTGGTGCCGGTGAGCAGGCCGGAGACGAGGAAGTTCCACATCATCCAGCCGGTGGAGGTGTACCAGAAGAAGCGGTCGCCAGGACCGAGGTCGCAGTGCAGGCCGAGCTGTTTGAGGTGCTCGATCAGGATGCCGCCCTGGGACTGCACGATGGCCTTGGGGAGTCCGGTCGTGCCCGAGGAGTAGAGCACCCAGAGCGGGTGGTCGAAGGGGACCTGCTCGAACACCGGCTCGGCGTCGCCGGATGTGACGGCGGACCAGTCGAGCGCGCCGTCCGGTGCCGGGGTGCCGAGCAGCGGGATATGGATCACGGCGCGCAGGGTGGGCAGTTCGGCGCGGAGTTCGGCGACGGTGTCGCGCCGGTCGTGGGACTTGCCGCCGTAGCGGTAGCCGTCGACGGCGAACAGGACGACCGGTTCGACCTGCTGGAAGCGGTCGAGGACGCTCCGGGCGCCGAAGTCGGGGGCGCAGGAGGTCCAGACCGCACCGACGGCGGCTGTGGCGAGCAGCGCGGTGACGGCCTGCGGGATGTTGGGCAGGTAGCCACTGACGCGGTCGCCGGGGCGTACGCCCAGTGCGCGCAGTTCGGCGGCGAGCGCTCCTACCTGGCGGCGCAGTTCGGACCAGCTGACGGGCTGCGGGTCCTGGCTCTCGTCGACGTACAGCAGGGCGGGTTCCTGCGCGCGGGCCGGGTCGGCGGCGGTCCGCAGGGCGTGTTCCGCGTAGTTGACGGTGGCTCCGGGGAACCACCGGGCGCCCGGCATGGAACGGTCGGCGAGCACGCTCTCGTACGGGGCTGTGAACCGGATGCCGAACCAGTCGGCGACCGCCTCCCAGAAAGTGGCGAGCTCCTCGACCGACCAGCGGTGCAGGGCCGCGTACCCGCCGTCGGTGGGTGCGCCGTACCGCTCGGCGGCCCACGCCTGGAAGCGGGTGATCCTGGCAGCGTCGATCCGTTCCTGGCTGGGCTGCCAGAGGGGCGCGGCGTTCGATGGGTTCATGGGGCGGCTCCCGGCTGTACGCGTGGTGTTGCGTGTGGGGCGGCGCACGTGCGAGGGGTGTGCGCGTGACACGGCTGGCAGCGACGATGCCATGTGATCGTCCCGCGCACCAGGGCGGGCCGGCCGACGTCGGCATGGTGAACATCTGGTCAAGGGCGAGGTGAACGACGGTTGAACGGCCCTCGCGTCCCGGGGCCGGGATGGCAGTGTGATCAGCATGGACGGTCGCGGCCTGGTCCGCTCGGTGAAGGCGTTCGGTTCGGCTCGGGGGCGGCTGGCCCTGCGCACGGCCCTGCGCAGACGGCATACGGACGCTGCGGAGCTCGCGCCGCGCGGCCCCGAGCTGGCGCGGGTGCCCGGTGCGGTGACGGGTGTGGAGCACCGGCCGGGCGGCGGTGTCGTCCGGTTCGCCCGCTCGGAGCTGCTGGTACGGGTCGCGGTGGGCGGCGCGGTCTTCTGGGGGTGGGACGGCGCGGAGCCGACTCCCTCGTACGCGCTGGCCGGCTCCCCGGACGCGGACCCCCGGGCCGTCCTCGAACCGGACAAGGACGGCGGGTGGCGGGTGGTCTCGGAGCGGGTGACCCTCACGGTGTCCCGGCTGGGGGCCGTCGAGATCCTGACGCCGGGCGGTGTGCGGATCCGCCGTGAGCTGCCGCCGCGCTGGTGGGAGCCGGTCTCCGGCGGTGCGGCGCGCTGGGTGCAGCGGGCCGAGGTCCCGGCCGACGCCCGCTTCTTCGGACTCGGCGGGCGGGCCTCGGGGCCCCGGCTGCGCGACGGCACGTACCACCTGTGGAACACCGATCCGCGCGGTGGCTTCGGACCCGGTGACGACCCGCTGTACATCACGATGCCGGTGCAGCTGGTGGTCGCGGACGCCGGGACCCATCTGGTCTTCCACGACAACACCCGGGAGGGCCGGGTGTTGCTGGCCGAGGGACGGGAGGGCGCGGGCTCCGGGCATGACAGGCCGGGCTCCAGCGAGGTGCGCATGGGCGGCGGTCCGCTGCGCTGCTGGGTGGTGGCCGGCACCCCGGCGCGGGTCCTGCTGGGCTGGACGGCGCTGACCGGGCGGCCCGCGCTCCCGCCGTCCTGGGCGCTGGGGCCGCAGCACGCGCGGTGGGGCTTCGGCAGTGCGCGGGAGGTTCGCAGGGTCGTCGCCGGATACCGGGAGCACGGGCTGCCCCTGACGGCGCTGCATCTGGACGTCGACCACTTCGACCGGCATCAGGTCTTCACCGTCGACGGCGAGCGGTTCCCCGATCTTCCGGGCCTCGCGGGAGAGCTGCGCAGGGACGGCGTACGGCTGGTCTCGATCGTCGATCCGGCGGTGCCGGCCGAACCGGGCAACCGCCTGTACGAGGAGGGGCTGGCCGCCGACGCCTTCGTCGGGGAGGCACGGGGCGGGGCGGCGCGCGGGGTTGTCCGGCCGGGTGAGTGCGTCTACCCCGATTTCACGTCGCCGCAGGTACGTGCCTGGTGGGGCGGCCTGTACGCGGAGCGGCTCGCGCAGGGCTTCGCCGGTTTCTGGCACGACATGAACGAGCCCGCCTCCATCGTCCCGTTCGGCGATCCGACGCTGCCGCTGTCGTCACGGCACGCCCTGGAGGGCCGTGGGGGCGACCACCGGGAGGCCCACAACGTCTACGGCCTGACGATGGCGCGGGCCGGTTACGAGGGGCTGCGGGCGCTGCGCCCCGATGAGCGCCCGTTTCTGTTCTCGCGCTCCGGGTGGGCGGGGATGCAGCGGTACGGCGGGACCTGGTCGGGCGATGTGACGACGGGCTGGCCGGGGCTGCGGGCCTCTCTGTCGCTGGTGCTGGGCCTCGGTCTGTGCGGCGTGCCGTACTCGGGCCCCGACGTGGGCGGTTTCGACGGCAGCCCCTCCCCCGAGCTGTATCTGCGCTGGCTCCAACTGGCGTCCTTCCTGCCGCTGTTGCGCACCCACTCGGCGATCCTGGCCGGGCGCAGGGAGCCGTGGGAGTTCGGCACGGAGACCCTGGAGCACGCGAGGGCGGCGCTGGTGGAACGGGAGCGGCTGCACCCGTACTTCGTGACGCTGGCGCACGTGTCCCGGCTGACCGGCGCCCCGTATGTGCGGCCGGTCTGGTGGAGTTCGCCCGGGGACCGGGCCCTGCGGGACTGCGAGGACGCCTTCCTGCTCGGCGACAGCCTGCTGGTGGCTCCGGTCCTCGACCCCGGCGGCGACCGACGGGCGGTGCGGCTGCCGCGGGGCCGGTGGTACGACACGGCGACCGGCGCGGCCCACGAGGGGCCGGGGCAGGTGGTGCTGGACGCGCCCCTGTCGCGCATACCGGTGCTGGCGCGGGCCGGTTCGGTGATTCCGGTCCGGGGTGACGACGGCGGTACCGAACTGGAGGTCTGGGCGCCGGGCGCCGGGCGTACCGGGGGCGGGGTGGTCATCCGGGACGCCGGTGACGGGTGGGAGGAACCGGAGGTCGAGCGCTACACCACAGCACTGCAGGACGGCCGGGTGGTGGTCCGGCGCGTGGTGGCCGAGGGGGCGGTGGAGCCGGGTTGCCAGGTGCGGGTGCGGGGGTCCGGAATCTAGGTCCGGGGGTCCGGAACGTAGGTCCGGGGGTTCGGAACGTAGGGGTGTCGCCGCGTTGTCGCAGCGTTCGCAGGGAGATTCGGCTCCGTCGGGCCCAGCCAGGGCCCCGGATTCAGCCGTACCGTCCGGCGAACCAGTTCCGGACAACCGCGGTGTGCAGCGGAAAGCAGAGGTCCGTGGGCTCCCGGAGGATGTGCCGGCCCGCCGTCTCGTCGGTGGGCACGGACGGCGGAAGGGCGGCCGCCTCGCGTTCCGGGAGCAGGCCGAAGAGCAGCAGATGGCCGCCCGGCGAACTGCGCGCGTCGGCCAGCCGTACGTCCTGCTGCCGGGCGAGGATGCCCGTCTCCTCCCGCAGCTCACGCACGACCGCGTGCTGCCACGTTTCGGTGCCGTCGATGAAGCCGCCGGGCAGGGCGATCCCGCCGGCCTGCGGCTCGTTGGTCCGGGTGATGACGACGAGTCCGGCGCCCTGCCCGTCCCGTACCGGTAGCAGCGCCACGGCGACGGGCAGCGGGTTGCGGTAGGCCGTGGTCCCGCAGGACGGGCAGGTGCGGGGCCATCCGGCGGCGGCGAACGGGGCGCCGCAGCTCGAACAGTGGGAATCCCTGACAGGCTCGTCCGAAGGTTGGTCGACAGGCTCGTTCATGGACGCGGACTGTAGCCGATCGCTCTTCCCCTCCGGGCCGTTCACCTGATAGATGGAATGCCCATGACACGACTGACCTCCGCCGCACGGTCCCTGGCCGTGGCCGCCGCCGCCCTGCTCACCCTCTCCTCCGTCACGCCCGCCGCCGGGGCCCAGCGGGAACCGCGGGCGCCCGGGGACTTCGTCGCTCTGCGCTCGGTGGACCCGACGATCATCCAGGAGATGCGCTACCCGTACGAGCACAACTTCACGGGCGCACCGGTCGACGGCTACGACCAGCCCCTGTGCATCCTCACCCGCCCCGCCGCGCAGGCCCTGCACCGCGCCCAGACGAAACTGCGCCGCCGGGGCTACTCGCTCAAGGTCTACGACTGCTACCGGCCCCAGCGGGCCGTCGACAACTTCGTGCGCTGGGCCGAGGACCCGGACGCGCTGGCGATGAAGGCGGAGTTTTATCCACGGGTCGACAAGTCGAGGCTCTTCGCGGACGGTTACATCGCGGAGAAGTCCGGCCACAGCCGGGGCAGCACCATGGATCTCACGCTGGTGAAGCTCCCGGCCCTGCCGACCCGTCCGTACCGTCACGGACAGCCACTGGCCCCCTGCTACGCACCGAAGGCGCAGCGCTTCCCGGACAACTCCATCGACATGGGGACCGGGTTCGACTGCTTCGACACTCTCGCGCACACCGACGACCCGCGGATCAAGGGCGTCCAGCGCACCAATCGCGACCTGCTGCGGACCACCCTCGGCGCCGTCGGCTTCGTCAACCTCCCCGAGGAGTGGTGGCACTTCACCTACCAGCCGGAGGTGTACCCCGACCGGTACTTCGACTTCCCGGTCGCGTGGCGCTCGGTGGCCGGGCACCGATGACATCGGAGGAGAAGCGGCTGCACGCTGCGGTCGCGTAGGCGCACCGCCCGGGCGCGGGGCGTTGCCTGCTACGTCAAGTCCCGGCAGGCCGGGGGCGTTCAGGCGCGGCCCATGCGGGTGCGGCACCTGGGTGCCAGGACCAGGTAGACCTCGGCCGACAGGAGCATGCCGACAGCCGCGACCACGAACGGGCTGTGCCACAGCCGCCAAGTGGCTCGCGGAGAACGGCTGACCCATGGCACACTGGCAATTCTGACGTACCGTCAGGTTACTGTCGGACGCTGACGCCGGGAGGGATTTTGACGCGCACGCGCACACCCGTGGTGGCCGGATGGTTCACGGCCGATGCCGGGGAGGACGACTTCCGGCTGCTGGGCACCCGGTGCTCAGCCTGTTCCGCCGTCTTCTTCCCGCGCGAGGACACCTTCTGCCGCAACCCCGGCTGTCAGAGCGGGGAGCTGGCGGAGGTGCCGCTCTCCAAGCGCGGCCGCGTCTGGTCGTACACCGACGGCCGGTACCGGCCGCCCGCGCCCTACGTCTCGGATCCCGCCGTGGAGTGGGAGCCGTACACCCTGGTCGCCGTCGAGCTCGAAGCGGAGGGCATGGTCGTGCTCGGGCAGGCCGCGCCGGACGTGGCACTCTCGGATCTGGCGGTCGGCGCCCTGGTCGAAGCCGTACCCGGCGTGCTCAACGAGGACACGGAGACAACCTGGACCACCTGGCACTGGCGGCCGGTGCCGACGCCGCCGGAGGCGCGCTCATGACCGGCGACATAGCGGTCCTCGGGGCCGGGATGCACGCGTGGGGCAAGTGGGGGCGGAGCTTCATCGAGTACGGGACGGCGGCGGCCCGTTCCGCGCTGGCGGACGCCGGGATCGGCTGGCAGGACGTGCAGTCGGTGGTCGGCGCTGACACAGTGCGCTGCGGCTATCCCGGGTACGTGGCGGGGGCGACCTTCGCGCGGGCACTGGGGTGGCAGGGAGCGCGTGTCACCAGCGTGTACGCGGCCTGCGCCTCCGGGGCGCAGGCCATCAGTACGGCCAGGGCCCAGATCCTCGCCGGGATGGCCGATGTGGCGCTGGTGGTCGGCGCGGACTCCGCACCGAAGGGGTTCTTCGCCCCCGCGGGCGGTGAGCGGCCCGACGACCCCGACTGGCTGCGGTTCCGGGTGCTGGGGGCCACCAACCCGGCGTACTTCGCGCTGTACGCCCGCCGCCGGATGGCCATGTACGGCGACACCCTCGAAGACTTCGCACGGGTGAAGGTGAAGAACGCGGCGGCGGGTGTGCTCAACCCCAGCGCCCGCTACCGCCAGCCGGTCGGCCTCGACGACGTGGCCGCTTCCCCGGTGATCGCCGACCCGCTGCGGCTGCTCGACATCTGTGCGACCTCCGACGGCGCGGCCGCTCTCGTACTCACCAGCATGGCGTTCGCGCGCCGGCACGGGGTGGCCGACCCAGTCCGTATCCGTGCGGTGTCCACCGTCACCCCGACCTATCCGAGGACCGTCCTCGACCTGCCGGACATCGCCACCGACTCGTCCACCGCCGTGGCGGCCCCCGCGGAGTCCTTCCGCGCCTCCATCGCGCGTGCGGCGTACGAGGAGGCGGGGGCCGGCCCCGAGGACCTCTCGCTGGCCGAGGTCTACGACCTGTCGACCGCCCTGGAACTGGAGTGGTACGAGGACATCGGGCTCTGCGCGCCGGGTGAGGGCGCGAAGCTCGTACGGGAGGGTGCCACCGCGCTCGGCGGGCGTGTGCCGGTCAACACCAGCGGCGGTCTGGCCTCGTTCGGTGAGGCGGTGCCCGCCCAGGCCATCGCGCAGGTCTGCGAAGTGACCTGGCAGCTGCGGGGCCGGGCCGGCGCGCGTCAGGTGCCGGGGGCGCGCGCGGCGATCACCGCCAACCAGGGACTGTTCGGGCACGGGTCGTCGGTGATCGCCGTCCGCTGAGCGGCCGTGGTCCCCAACCGGAGGCCCTAAGGGCTGTCCCGCAATTCCTGGTGGATCAGCGCGCGGCGTCAGATGCGGTGCATCGCAAGGCGGAGGGGCGTCCGCATACTGGATGTATGTGGACGTTCCGACAACGCGGCGAGGTGCCGTAGCTGTCGTCGCGCGCCCGCCGGGAATTGCGGGACAGCCCTTAGGTGACGGCGTGCGCGCGGGCTCCGGAGGCGAGGGCCATGGCGTGCTCCACGACGGCCACCAGGACCTCCTTCACCGTCTCCCGGTCCCGCGCGTCACACATCAGGACGGGCACATCGGGGTCGAGGTCGAGCGCCGACCGCACGGTCTCCCCGGGGTAACGGTCCGCACCGTCGAAGCAGTTGACCGCCACGGTGAACGGGATGGAGCGGCGCTCGAAGTAGTCGACGGCCGCGAAGCAGTCTGCTAAGCGGCGGGTATCGGCAAGGACGACCGCACCCAGCGCACCCTGCGCCAGCTCGTCCCAGAGGAACCAGAAGCGGTCCTGGCCCGGTGTGCCGAACAGATAGAGGACCAGGTCCTCCTTGAGCGTGATGCGGCCGAAGTCCATGGCGACAGTGGTGGTGGTCTTCTGTTCCACGCCGTCGGTGGAGTCCACCGGGCGGCCCGCCTCGCTCAGGGTCTCCTCGGTGCGCAGCGGCTTGATCTCGCTGACCGCACCCACCAGCGTGGTCTTTCCCACACCGAAGCCGCCCGCCACCAGGATCTTGAGGGTCACCGGTTCGACGAACTGCTGGTTGCGGCTAGAGCGCCCGAAGGCCATTGATTACCTCGCGAAGAATGCTGACATCCGGCAGTTCCGCCGGCGGTACTGGCTGGGTCACACGGACGAGTTCGTCGTCGACGAGGTCGCCGACAAGGACCCGCACCACCCCCACGGGCAGGTCGAAGTCGGCCGCGAGTTCGGCGATGGACTGCGGTGCGGTGCTGCAGCGCTCGACGATGTCCACATGCTCGGGCGAGAGTGTCTGGTCCCTGCCCGGGTCGTCGGCGGCCGGCTCCGGGACGACCAGTGCGATCAGGTCGAGACGGTGGCCGCCGTCGGAACCGGTACGGCCGCGTGTCATGGCGTACGGCCGGACCACGGGGCCCGCGTCGTCGTCGAACCAGTGGTGCGCCGGTGGTCGGCCCGCGTCACTCATGGTGTCCCCCTCAACCTCCTGCGGTGAGCCCGCTCCGCGGGGCCGTCGCGAGGTGGGCACCGACCCGCTTCACCATCAGCGTCATCTCGTACGCCACCAGGCCGACGTCGGAGTCCGCGTCGGCCAGCACGGCGAGGCAACTGCCGTCGCCCGCTGCCGTGATGAAGAGGAATGCCTCGTCCAGCTCCACGACGGTCTGGCGGACCTTGCCCGCCTCGAAGTGGCGTCCGACGCCCTTGGCCAGGCTGTGGAAACCGGATGCGACGGCTGCCAGGTGCTCGCCGTCCTCCCGGGTCAGGTCCTTCGAGGTGCCGGTCGCCAGGCCGTCTCCCGAGAGGACCAGCGCCTTGCGGATGCTGCCGACCCGGTCGACGAGCTCGTCGAGGAGCCAGTTGAGCTCACCGGGGCTCCCTGCGGCGTTATGTGCTGCTGCGTTCGGTACGGTCATCGACCGGTCCCCTCCGATGTGGTTCCTGGTGCTGTGCCGGCCGGTCCGGTGCCGACTGCGGCTGATTCTGCCGAGTCCTGTGCGGCGTTGTCGCGGCGGCCCCGCTGCCAGCCACGCTGGAGCGATGCCATCCGGCTGCGTACCTCGTCCGCGTCGCGTTCATCGTCGTCCGCCGTGGCCGGTTCGGCTGCGGGCACGCCTCTCAGCTGCGGGGCCAGATTCGCCTGGCGAACTCTGCGGGGCAGCCCGCCGGGGCCTGCCACCGGGGGGCCGGTGCGCGGTGGTCCGGGCTGCGAGGGGTCGGTCCTCGACGGTTCGGTCCGCCGGGGTACGCGCTGCGGGAGTCCGGCCCGCCGGGGTTCGATCCGCGACGGCTCGGCCCTCGGCGTATCGGTCGGCGGCGTATCGGTCGGCGGCGTATCGGTCCTCTGCGGTTTGCTCCGCGGCGGTTCCCTCCGCAACGGATCGGTCCGCGGTGGTGCCGGGATGTCGACCCTGCGCCCGTGGTCGGAGACGAGGGTCGGCTGTCCGGGTTTACGGCGCCGGGGCAGTCCGGCCGGACCGGCGGGACGTGTGGCGCTCTGCGGCGCCGCGCCTTCGTCGGGGGTCTGCTGGTGCTGGTCGGGTGCCGGGGCCACGGCGCGGTTGCGGAAGATCCCGCCCGGTGCGCTGTCCTCGTCGTCCAGATCCGCCGTGTCGTCGAACGTCAACGGGTCTACCGGCGGCTCCAGTTCGACGGGCCCGTCGATCACGGACACCGGGGTGCGCCCTGCGGTGGGCACCGGTGCGAGCCCGGAGCGCGGTCCCGGCCGGTGGACGGACCGCCGGTCGGAGCGGAATCCGGCGCCGTCGATACCGGACCCGGCGTCCGTGCCGTCGGTGTCCGGGGCATCACTGTCGGGGGCGTCGGTGAGCAGCGCCACCGGGATGAAGATGACGGCGGTGGTGCCGCCGTACGGTGAGGGCTGGAGCGAGACCCGCACATTCTGCCGCTGCGCGAGCCTGCTCACTACGAAGAGGCCGAGCCGGTCGGTGTCGGACAGCTCGAACTCGGGGGTCTCGGCGAGACGGAGATTGGCGTCGAGCAGCGCGTCGGGCGCGATACCGAGTCCGCGGTCGTGGATCTCCAGGGTGAAGCCGTTGGCGACTCGCTCGCCCAGCACCTGCACCGCTGTGTGCGGGGGCGAGAAGACCGTGGCGTTCTCCAGGAGTTCGGCGATGAGGTGCGTGAGGTCGGCGACGGCGGGGCCGCCGACCCCGATCCTCGGCAGCCGCCGTACCTCGACCCGCTCGTAGTCCTCGACCTCGGCGACCGCCGCTCGTACGACGTCCATCAGCTGGACCGGCTTGCGCCACTGCCGGGAGGGTGAGGCTCCGGAGAGGATCACCAGGCCCTCGGCGTGCCGTCGCATACGGGTGGTGAGGTGGTCGAGGCGGAACAGGTCGGCGAGTTCCTCGGTGTCCTCCGTACGGCGCTCCATGCTGTCCAGCAGCGTCAGCTGGCGGTGCAGCAGGACCTGGTTGCGGCGGGCGAGGTTGACGAAGACGTCGGAGACCCCGCGGCGCAGGTCCGCCTGGCGCACCGCTGCTTCGACGGCGGCCCGCTGGACGGTGTTGAGGGCCAGGCCGACCTGGCCGACCTCGTCCTTCGCGTACTCAAGGCGCGGCGCCTCGGTTTCGATGTCGACCTGCTCCCCGGCCGCGAGCCGGCGCATCACGGCGGGCAGCCGCACCCCGGAGACCTCGTGGGCCTCCTTGCGCAGTCTGCTGAGGTCGCGGATCAGTTCGCGGCCGATGCGCACGGACACCACCAGGGAGACCAGCAGTCCGCCGACGCCGAGCAGTGCCGCGATCCCGGCCTTGGCGAAGACGCCGACGGCCGCGGGCCTCACCCGGTTCTGGAAGTCCTTGCGGGCCTCGGTTCCCAGCGTGTCGAGATGGCTGAGCGTCCGGTCGGCGTCGGTGGTCCAGCGGGACGCGGAGCCCGTGATGGAGGAGCTGCCGGGGCTCTTGCCCAGCACGGTGGATTCGGCGGTGCGCACCGGGATGGTCGCGGGTCCGCTCCAGTACTCCCTGTACGCGTCGCCCGCCCGGCCCGGCAGCGAGGGGAGGCTGTCCGTGTAGTACACCTCGCGTGCGGTGACGAGGTCCGAGATGTCGCGCAGGTCACTGGAGTCGAGCCGTCCGGATGTGAGGGCGGAACCGAGGAGCGCGTCCTCACGCGAGAGGGACTCACGGGCCCGGCTGACGCCGACGAGGCCGCGCGCCTCCTTGTCGAGCCCTGAGTTCTGCAGGGTGGGCAGGTCGGCCAGGAAGTCGAGCGCCTGGTCGCAGAGCCGGTTGTACTGGTCGTACGCCTCGCGCCGGGTCACCTCGTGGTCGCCGGTGTTGTGCCGCAGCGAACCGAGTCCCGCGAACCCGTCGAGTACGTTGCGCAGTTGCCGTTCGGAGTGCGCGCCCATCGCGGAACGGGCGTCACTCCGCGCGGAGCTGCTGCGCAGCTGGGCCACGGCCGCGTCGGTGTCCGCGCGCTGGGTGCGCAGTTGGGACTGGGTGTCCGAGGCTCCCGGATCGACCAGCTGGCGCAGGGTCAGGGAGCGTTCCTCCTCCACCGACCCAAGGGCGACGACGAGCGGGTGCGCCACGCTCTTGTGGACAGTTCCGGTGCGCATCAGTTGCAGGGCGTCCCGGCCGGTGAGATAGACGGAGAACGTCCAGATCGCCGTCAACGCGACAAGTGGGACCAGCAACAGCGCCACGATCTTCCTGCGGATGGACTTCCCGCGAAAGCGCATGGCCTCCCCCAGCTCAACCCCGCCCGGCGGGGGTGGTGTTCCGTCAACAAACGGCGTGAGCCTACTACTGCCGCACAGGCAACTCGAAGAGACGTCCGGTCTATTTTCAGCCGACCGCAGAGGAGTTGATCACGCCATGTCCTGGTATCCCAGCAGATCGTCTTCCCTGTTCCGGTCAGAGAATCCTGGCAGGACGGCACTTTCCGCCCCTGCCCAGATGGCTGGAATTCAATGAATGGCGGGAATCTTTGAGGTCAGTTGTTCGTCCTTGCGTCCGAGGGGCGCACCACGGGCGGGGACGCTTGAACCGACCCAAGCCGGGCATCCGTTCTGGAGTCGGACAGCGCCGAGGCGTGAAGGTCGAGGGTGAAGAGAGCATGACCATCGAAGAGGGCGAGGCCCCCCTGCGGACGCTGTGGGTCGAGGAGCCGGTCGGACGGTACCGGCTGCCGGATCCGGTGCGCACAAGCGCGGTGCGTGCGGTGCTCATCGTGTCCGTGACGCTGATCCAGGCGGTGACGGCCTTCCTCTCCACCGTAACGGGCTCCTGGCTCGCCTTCCCGATGGTGCTGAGCAGTGTGGCCAGTACGGTCGTGGCGACCTGGGCGGTGCTGGACGTCTGGATCACCCGGCAGGTGTGGAACCAGCGCCATGGGGTGACATCCGCCCCCAGCAGCACCGCCCGCCGGCTCCGCAAGGAGCGGCGCACGGCCCGGCGTTCGGCACGGCGTTCGGCCCGTCGGCAGGAGGGGGACGCCGAACGGATACGTACCCGCTCCGGGCGGCTGTCGCCGCAGTCCTGAGCCGTCCCGGGCCCGTCAGGGCCGCCCGTGGGTCCCCGTCCGGCCCGCCTGGGACGTCTCGGACGGCTGCTGGGACGGCTGGGTGCTCTGTGCCCCCTGGGCCCGTTTGAACATCCGGGTCGCGGTGATCTCGCCGTGCACCTGCTCCCCGCCGGAGTCCTGCTGCGGAAGGCCCGGCCGCAGATGCTCCTCGACGCTGATGTACTTCAGCCCCGCCCGGAGGTCCGCGTCATTGCGCAACCTGATGACCAGCGGGAACTCGGCGAGCGCTGTGGTGTCGAACAGCCCCGTCGTATAGAGCAGCTGGACGCCGAGGGCGTCGGAGACCGCACGCTGGAGCTCCAGCAGATACGTGGCGTTCGCCCGGCCGATCGGGTTGTCGAGGAAGAGCGTGCCCGCGTGCCGGTGCCTGTCACGGCCCCGGTCGTTGCTGCGCAGGGCGGCCATCGTGCAGTAGAGGGCGATGGCCGCGGTGAGCAGCTGTCCGCCGGAGAAGACGTCTCCCATCTGCCCCACCGGGACCCGCTCGGCCCGCAGCACGGCGTCCGGCTTGAGGATCTCTACGGCCACGCCCCTGGGTTCGAGCGCCGCATGGACTGCCCGCAACAGCAGAGACATCCCGTCCCTGCGCAGATCGGAGTTCTTCTTCAGGGCCGCCCTGGTCGCCTCGTCGATGACCTCGCCGAGCCGTTCGGCGAGGGTGGCCTGGTCGGGCTCCTCGAAGCGGATCCGCAGGAACTCCTGGCCCGACCACTCCCCGAGCCCCTCTGGCAGCCGGGAGAGCCGCTGGGCGGAGCGCAGTGTGGTGAGCGCGGACTCCACCAGGCCACGCAGCCGGTCGACGATCGAGTCCCGGTTGCGCTCCAGTTGCTCCAGTTCATCGGTGAGCACCCGCAGCCGGGGCGCGAAGGCCGCCGCCCACTTCCCGGCGTGCTCGGGGAGCGCGGCGGCGGGCAGTTCACGGATCTGCTGCCGTGCCGGGGTGCGGACCTGCTCGTAACGGGTGGCGTTGGCATGGCGTACCAGGATGTCGCTCGCCTCCCGTACGGCCGACTCGGCCGCCGAAAGGTCGCCGGCGCAGGCGCGCAGTGAGCGGCGGGCCTCGGCGGCCGACTCGCGGGCCTCCTCCTGGCTGCCGGGGTACGGCTCTGGCGGCGTGGATTCGGCACTCTCGTCGTCCTGGTGCGGGTCACGGAGCAAATCCCGCAGCAGGGCTGCCGATTCGTCGAAACCGCCCGCCGCGTCCTCCGACGCCCGGTGGGCGCGCAGCAGTTCGGCATGGGCCTCTCGGGCGGTCTCCAACGCGTCGGTGCGGGCGCCCAGTTCGGCCGTGGCGGTGCGCAGCAGGGTCTGTGCGGCATCCGCGTCGGCCGGTGCCAGCCCGTCGGGCAGCTCGGTGTGGGCGTCCGCGCCGTCCTCGGGCGCGAGCCGCTCGGCCTCGCCGCGCAGCCGGCCGAGCTGTTCGCTGGCGGCCGACGCCCGTGTCTCCAGCATCTGTACGAGCGACTCCGCGCGGGCCGCGGCCGCCTGCCGGGACGGGCCGTCGGCGCCGTCGGTGGATTCGAGCAGCTGGGAGGCGCGGGTACGGACCTTGTTGGAGAGCCGGTCCAGCTCGGCGCGGGCCGCGCTCTCGTCGCTCTCGGCCCTGGCCTGCTCGGCCCGGAGGTCGGCTCCGACGCCGACCTTCTCGTACAGCTGGGATGCTGCCCGGTAGGCCTCCCGCAGGGCAGGAAGGGCGGAGCGCTGCGCGCCCGCGTCCGGTTCGGGCAGGTCCTCGGGCACTCCCGCGATCTCGGACCTCTCGGCCCGCAGCGCCCGGGCGGTGCGGCGCGCGTCGTCGGCGGCCCGCTGGGCGGCCCTGCGGTCCTCGTCGGCGGCCCTGGCACGCTCCAGGCAGGCCGCGGCCCGGGATTCCGACTGGGCCGCCTCGTCGCCCAGTTCGCGCAGGGTGACCTGCCAGCCCGCCCGTTCGCGGAGCCGGAAGGCGAGTCCGGAAAGCACGTCGGCCACTCGCCGGGCGCGCTGGGCGTTGTCCTGGCGTTCGTCGCGTACCCGGGCGGCGTCGGCGGCGGCCTCGTCGGCCTCGGCCCGGGCGGTACGGGCTTCCTCAAGTGCGGCGGTGGCGGCCCCGGCGGCGTCCTGCGCGCCGCTCGCGGCCGCTGCCAGTTCGGCGAGCGTCCCGGGCGGGCAGGCGGCCCGCCAGGAGCCGAGCCGGGCGGCGAGGGTCCGGTCGCCGCCCAGCCGGGCCGCGAGTGTGCGGATCTCCTCGTCGCGCCGGCCCGCACGGGAGCGCAGCGCCTGCCGCTCCTCGTCGGCGGCGTGCTCGTCGTGCATGGCCGGGTTCGGCGGTACGAGGAACACGTCGCCGTCCCCGGTACCGGACGGGCCGGGACCCGGTACCGGTGCGAGCAGCGCGGAAGCGGTGCCGACGGCGACCGCGGAGCGCGGCAGCAGGGCGGCCCCGCCCAGTACGGACCGGGCCCGGCCGTGCGCGGCCGGATCGGTGATCACCACACCGTCGACCAGCTCGGGGCGGGCGGCCAGCACCGCCGCGTGGTCGGCGGGGTCCACCGCCTGGGCGAGATAGCGCCAGCCGGGCAGTGCGGGGATGCCGTGCTCGCCGAGGAATTCCACGGTGGCCAGCACATCGGGTCCCGGCGGCAGCAGCCCGCCGTCGCCCAGTGCGCCGAGGATGCGGGCGTCGTCCGCCGCGGCGGTGCGCAGCTCGAAGAGCTGCCGTTCGGCCGATGCGACGCCCCCGTCGAGCAGTTCCCGGAGTTCTTCCACGTTGCGGTCCAGTTCGGCTGCGGTGAGCCGGCCGCGCGTGAGGGAGCGCGCGTGGCTCTCCGGCTCGCGGTCGCCGGCGGCTCCGGAGCACCCTGACTCCGCGTCGTCGGCCGGGCCTGCGGTGGCCGTGCCCCGGGGCCGGGCCGTAGCCGGGGGCACCGTGCCGTTACGGGGCTGAGGCAGCCCGACAGCCTTACCGGGTACCGGGGTTGACCCCGCTGAGGAGGGTGCGGGCAGGCCGAGCAGGTCGGCCAGCCGGGGCTCAGCCGCGATGGATTCGGCGATGTGCAGCTCCGCCTCGTACACGTGCTCGGCGGCCCGCGCCGCATCCGCGGCCCGGGCGGCGGCGAGGTCGGCCCGGCTCTCCCGGGAGGCTGCTTCCCTGGCCTCGTCCGCCGTGGCCCGCGCCTGCTCGCGGGCGGTTTCCCAGGCGGCGACCGCTGACTTCTCCGCGTCACCGGCCGCCAGAGCGGCGCGCGCCGGATCCGCGTCGGGCGCGGTGTCGTCCAGCCAGCCCGCGCGAACGGCCTCGGAGGTCTCCTGGGCGACTTCGGTGAGGCGCTGGCGCAGGTGCCCGGCCTCGCTGCGGGCGCGCTGCGCCTCGGTCGCCGCGGCGGTGGCGTCGCGGTGGGCCGCCTCGCCCGCCGTCTGGAGCACGGCCGCGCGCTCCTCCTCCTCGTTGGCGAGCTGCTCGCCGCTCTCGGCCGCCGCGTGAAGCGCGCGGACCAGGTCGGCCGCCGCGGTGGCCCGGGCGGCCAGGGCCGGGGCGGCGTCCCGTTCGGCCTCCCGGATGGCCACGGCGACCCGGGCGGACCGGTCGGCCGCCGCGCGGTGCCTCAGTACCGCCTCGGCCGCCTGCCACGCCGAGTGGAACGTCCGCGCGTCGGCCAGCTCCCTGCGCTGGGCCGCTGCGGCCTTCTCGGCGACGGTGAGCGCCAACGAGGCGTGCCGGTAGGCCAGTTCCGCGGCGATCAGCGCGCTGCGGCCACGGGCCTCCTCGGCTTGTGTGACCGTGTGGGCGGCGGAGGTGACCTGCTGGGCGAGGTCGGACGCGCGGCCCCGCTCTTCGGCGGCGCGGGCGGAGAGTCGGCGGGCGAGGGTGCGGGTACGGCGCTCGGCGCCCGCGTGGACGTCCCTGGACCGCGAGCGCGCCGCCGCGGCGTCGACGATGCGCCCGAGCAGATCGACCGAGCCCGCGGTGAAGTCGCGCTCCGCGGTGAGTTCGGCGCGGCGCCCGAGCTTGCTGCCGAAACTGCCGACGAGGTCGGCCAGGCCGTCCGTGTCGCGGGTGTCGGTGACGGCCCGCAGCAGCAGATCGGTGAAGTCGGAGTCCTTCTTGACCGCGAAGAGACCGGCCGCCTCGCCCTCGTCAGCGTTCATCTCGCGCTGGTAGCGGAAGAGTTCGGGGTCGAGGCCCAGATCGCCCAGGTGTTCGTTCCAGCGGTCGTGGATCTCCTCCCAGTGGACGTCCAGATGGGGATAGAACTTGCCGGCCTCGGTGATCGCGTCCCGGAAGCCCTTCATGGTCCGGCGCCTGCCCCGCGCCCCGGAGACGCCCTCCGCCGGCGGCCGTACGGTGGTGGCTTCGGCGACCGGAAGGGAGTCGAGGCTCAGCCCGGGGCCCGGCCTGAACGAGTACCAGGCCTCGGCGAACTTCCGCGGGTCGTTGGAGACCTGCCGGCCGCGCCACTCGCTGGCCTTGCCGACCACGACGAGCTCACCGGTGAGGGTGTGCTGCCACTCCAGGGCCACATGGCCGCAGTCGTCGGCGAGCAGGAACTTGCGCAGGACACCGGAGCTGGCGCCGCCGAGCGTGTTGCGGTGGCCCGGCAGCATCACCGAGAAGATCAGCTTCAGCAGGACCGACTTTCCCCCGCCGTTCTCCAGGAAGAGGACACCAGCGGGCGCGGGGCGGCGCGGCGGGCCGACCGGTTCCTCCTCGAAGAACTCCGCCTGGGCCGGGGCCGGGCTGGGCACGGGGGCGCCCACTCCCCGCAGGTCGAGCACGGTGTCGGCGTAGCGCGCACCGGCAGGCCCGATCGAGTAGAGGCGGACCCGGGACAGCTCGTACATGGCGGCGGACTCTCGTCGTTGTGGTGCGGGATCTGACTCAGGTACTGGTCAGGAAGGGGCTGGTCAGGAGTGGAAGGGGAGTCCTGCGTCGGCGGTCAGTTCGAGGTCGTCCGTCCCGGAGGGCGGCAGCAGTGTGGCCGTGCCGTCGGTCACCGGTACGACCCCCAGGTCGAGCAGCTCGGCCATGGCGGCGCTGCCCGCCATGTCGCGGACCTGGAGCTGGTAGCGGGCGGTGGTGCGGTACGCGCCTCCGGCGTCGTCGCCGGTGCGCTGCAGGAACCCCGAATCCGTGAGGAACACAACGGTCTTGGCGACGATCCCGGTGGTGGAGCCGGCCAGGCGCCTGGCGTCCTTGGTTGCTCCGGTGGAGCTGCGCCTCGCGTAGATCCGCCAGGCGGCTTCGAGCCCGGGGGTGTCGGTGGCCGGGTCGCTGTTCTCGCCCTGTTCGTCGGCCCGCTCCTCAAGCCGGCGGCAGGCCTGGCGGACGAAGGCGTCGACGCCGTTGACCGTGATCCGGCCGATGTACCCGTCGTCGGCGAGGTCTTCGGGGCGCGGGAAGGACATGGCGGCGACAGCGAGATGGGCCAGCCCGTGCAGGAAGCGGTCGGCCGAGTCGGCGGCGGCGCGGCGCGCGTAGTCACCCATACGTACGGCGAAGACGGAGTCCTCCCCTGCGGCCACGGCCATGCCGGCCCGGGTCGAGACCTCCAGGACGACCAGGCCGAGTCCGGTGGCGACAGCGTCGGCGAGCCGGGCGAAGGCGGGCGCCTCGCGGTAGCGGCGGAGCAGCTCCGCGTACTCGGCGTCACGGGCGGGCAGCAGCTTCGGCTGGAGTCCGAAGGCGACGAGACGCGCCGCGTCGGCGGCGTCGGCCGGGGTCACCGCCGGGCCGGCCGGCGGCACGGCGGTGCCGGCCTGGTCGGGCTCGCTCCACGCGGTGTGCTCGGCGTGGGTCTCGCTCACAGCTGCTGCTCCTCGGTCGGTGTCGTTCTGTGCTGCGCTCCGGGTCGTGGCTGCGCCCCGCCTCCTGGCCGCCGGGCTTCCGGCCTCCCGGACTTCCCGGCCCGGGCGCCCGGGGTGTACGGGGCGTCCTGCCGGAGGTTCATGCGGACTCCGTACGGCCCGCGGCCATTCCGACGGTGTCCAGGAGGGCCGTCCCCACTATCAGATCCGCACCGCCGAACTCGGAGTCGTCCAGATCGGTGCCGTCGTCCACGGCGAAGAGCAGGCGTTCCTCACCCTGCCGGTACGCGGTGCCGACCGGCGGGCTGGCCGCGTGGATGGCCAGCAGGGCGACCAGATAGGGCAGTTCCGGATCGCGCAGCCGGGCTTCGGCCAGCAGACCGGAGAGCCGGCGCGGGGCGTCGTGCTCCAGGTCGAGCAACTCCATCGCGGCTGCCAGCTGGCCCTCACTGAACCGGCTGTCGTCCGGTGTCGCGATGAGGTCGGGCTCGGGCATCTCGGCGCCCAGGTGCTCCCGCTCGGCCGGTGGCGTCAGCAGGATGTCGACCAGGTCCCCGACCCGTACCGACACGGGGGTACGGAGTCCGGTGCCCCGTGCGAAGAACGCGTCGGTGACCCGGATGGCCTGCTCCAGCGGCAGTGGCAGTACGGGGGCGACCAGCTGTCCGTACAGATCCAGTCCGGAACTCGCCGCCGGCGGGGCGAAGGCCTGCCGGTCCTGCTCGGCGCGGAAAAGAGGCCCCGCCTCCAGCAGCCGGGACTGGAGCTGGGTGTGGCGGCGGATGCAGTCCTTGACGATGTCGACGAGCTCGGCGGCGCGCCGCTTGTGCTCGGGCTCCTCCGTCTCGTCCCTGGCCTTGCGGATGTTGGTGAGGATCGCGTTCTCATGGCGGTAGCGGTCGGCCACGTGGTCCAGGGCTTCGTCGATCATGTCGGGCACGGTCCTGAGCCAGTCGACCGCGCGGACGTTGCGCCGGGTCGCCTCCAGCGTCCTGCGCAACGTCTCGGCGTACTGCACGGTCCGGTACCGGGCCTGCTCCGCGGCGAGCTGGGCGTCGGCGAGCCTGCCCCGGCTGATCAGCACCTCCAGCTTCACCTCGGCGGCGATCTGCGCGCTGGTGACATCCGTGTCGAGGGCGCCCACCAGGACGTTGACCGCTTCGTCGGTGGTGCGCAGATAGACGGTGCCGCCGTGACCCGGCACTTCCTCGACCAGCTTGAAGTCGTAGTCACGGCGGACGTACTCACCGTCGGGACCGAACGTGCCGTAGACCGCGCGGAACCCACGGTCCACGCTGCCGACATTGATCAGGTTCTCCAGCACCCAGCGGGCCACCCGCTCGTGCTCGTCCGCCGGGCGGCGCGGGGCCTGGGCCGCGACGCGCGGCAGCAGCCTCGCCACTATCTGGTCGTGGTCGGCCCCAGTGTCGAAGTCCATGTTGAGCGTGACCAGGTCGATCGCGGCGAGCGCCACCTCGGCCATCGCGTAGACCGTGTACTCGCCGGCCAGATTGGCCTTGCGCACATCGAGGTCGTGCAGCGGGGCGGTGCACGCGAGTGCGCGCAGCCGCCGCGCCAGCCCTTCGTCGGCGGCCGGGCCCGGTGCGGGGCGCGGCCCCGCGCTGAGCTGGGGCGGAACGAATTCCGTCGGGGCAGGCGAAGTCACGCTGCACAGATTAGGTCCTCGCACTGACAACGGTCGAAACGGCGCGGATGGGGCGCCTGTCCACCGGCCCACCGGGCCCGCGCGGCCGGCGACGGCCAACTTGATCTTCAACCTGCGAAACAGCGAACGAAGAAGTCAACATCCCCACGACCACGCCGCACAGGTCAAAGATCAAGTTAGGCTTCGTACTCCCCGTACCGGCCCGGATCCAGCCATAACCACCCCCGGGCCGCGCGGTGTCCGCCCCCGTCCCGCTCCCGGAGGGAGCCGAATGAGCACGACCGTCCCGATCCCCGCCGCCCCGGCCGTGGTCGATCTCAACGCCGACCTCGGTGAGGGGTTCGGCCGCTGGACGCTCACCGACGACGAGGCGCTGCTCTCCGTCGTCACCAGTGCCAACGTCGCCTGCGGCTTCCACGCGGGTGACCCGTCGACCATGCGCCGGGTCTGCGAACTGGCCGCCGCTCGCGGTGTACGGATCGGCGCCCAGGTCTCGTACCGCGACCTGGCGGGTTTCGGGCGGCGCGCGATGGATGTCCCCGCCCGTGAGCTGGCCGACGAAGTCGCCTATCAGATCGGCGCGTTGGAGCTCTTCGCGCGGGCCGCCGGCAGCCGGGTGTCGTACGTCAAACCGCACGGCGCGCTCTACAACCGCACCGTCCACGACAAGGAGCAGGCGGGCGCGGTCGTCTCGGGCGTGCGGCTCGCCGGGGGCGCGCTGCCGGTGCTCGGGCTGCCCGGCTCCCGGCTGCTGGCGGCAGCCGCGGACGCGGGTCTGCCCGCGGTGCCCGAGGCGTTCGCCGACCGCGCGTACACCGCGCAGGCCACACTCGTTCCGCGCGGCAGGCCCGCAGCGGTGGTGGAGGACCCGGACGCGGTGGTCGCCCGCGCGCTGGACATGGTGCGCGACCACTCGGTGGCCGCGATCACCGGGGAGCGCGTCAGCGTCGACGCGCGGTCGCTCTGTCTGCACGGCGACACCCCCGGCGCGGCGGAGACCGCCCTGCGGGTCCGCCGGGAGCTGCTCGCCGCCGGTGTGGTCCTGGAGCCCTTCGCATGACGGCCCGGGTACGCGGCGGGGCGCACCGGCCGCACGGCGGGCCGCGCCGGTGAGGGTGCTTCCGGTGGGCGAACACGCCCTGCTCGTCGAGCTGGAGTCGGCGCCGGAGACGGAGGCCTTCCACGCGGAGCTGCTGCGCAGGCGCGACGCCGGTGAACTTCCCCCGGTGACGGAGATCGTGCCGGCCGCCCGGACCGTACTGCTGGACGGTCTGGCCCGTCCTCAGGAGCTCGCCGCCCGGCTCATCTCCTGGACCGTACCGCCGTCCGCCGGGACCGGCGGCCCCGAGATCGAGATCGCCGTGCGCTACGACGGCCCCGATCTGGCGGAGGTGGCGCACCACTGGCAGGTGGCACCCGAGGACGTCCCGGGGATCGTCGGCGGGCTCCGGTTCCGGGTCGCCTTCTGCGGTTTCGTGCCGGGCTTCGGCTATCTGTCCGGGCTTCCCGACCGGCTCCGGCTGCCGCGCCGGACCACGCCCCGTACGGCTGTGCCCGCCGGTTCGGTCGCTCTCGCCGACACCTACGCGGGCGTCTACCCCCGCTCGTCCCCCGGCGGCTGGCAGCTGATCGGCACCACCGGCGCGGTGCTGTGGGACCAGGACCGTGAGCCTGCGGCGCTGCTGGTCCCCGGCGCGCGGGTGCGGTTCACCACGGAGGAGGCGGTATGAGGACGACCGGCCCGGGGGAACCGGGGACCCGTGCGCCGGAGGCGGCAGTTCCGGAGGCTCTGGAGGTCGTGCGCCCCGGGGCGCTCACCACCGTGCAGGACCTCGGGCGCCCGGGCTACGCGCATCTCGGCGTGCCGCGCTCGGGCGCCCTGGACCCGGCCGCGCACCGGCTGGCGAACCTCCTCGCCGGGAACGCGGCGGACGCCGCCACCCTGGAGACCACGCTCGACGGCACCGCGGTACAGGTCCGTACGGACGTCACTGCGGCCGTGACCGGTGCGCCCTGTCCGGTACGGATCGACGGCCGCCCCGCCGCCTGGGGCGCGCCGGTGCGGGTGCCCGCGGGGGCCGTGCTCGATGTGGGCGGGGCGGTCGACGGGCTGCGCAGCTATGTGGCGTTCGGCGGTGGCGTCGCCGTGCGGCCGGTGCTGGGCAGCCGGGCCACCGACCTGCTCTCCGGCCTCGGCCCCGCTCCGCTGGAGGCCGGCCAGCTGCTGCCGCTCGGGGCCCCGGGTGAACCGCCGCCCGGCCCGGTGGACGCCGTGCCGCTGCCCGCTCCCCCGGCCGAGCTGGTGCTCCCGCTGGTCCTTGGCCCCCGTGCGGACCGGTTCACGGATGCGGCGCTGCGGGCCCTGCCGGAGGCCGGTTACCGGGTCTCGGCCGAGAGCAACCGCATCGGACTGCGCACCGAGGGCCCGCCCCTGGAAAGTTCGGACGGCGCCGAACTCCCCAGTGAGGGAATGGTTCTTGGCGCGGTGCAGGTCCCGCCCGACGGGCTGCCGGTGCTCTTCCTCGCCGATCATCCGGTGACCGGGGGCTATCCGGTGATCGGGGTCGTACCCGAGGACCGGCTCGGGGCTGCGGCGCAGGCGGTGCCGGGGACCCCGGTGGTGTTCGTTCCCGTACACGGCCGGCAGGCTGACCCGGGGCCCGGCGCCCCGGGTCGGCCGGCCCGCTGATCCGGCCCGCTCCGTACGCCTGCCGACTGGCTGTCCGGTGTCACGGCTTGCGGGCGAGGCCACCGTGTTCGCCGATGGGCTGCGGGGCCGGGGAGCCGGGGTCCGGGCGCCAGAACTGGACGGAGACAACTCCGGGCTCCAGCAGCTCCAGGCCGTCGAAGAACGCCGCGATCTCGTCGACGGGGCGCAGGAAGTACGGGATGGCGCCGGTCTCGTTGTAGGCGTCCTGGGCCTGTTCGTAGTCGGCGTCGGTGCCTCGTGAACCGTCGTTGACGGCGAGGTAGCTGCCGGACGGCAGCCCCTCCATCAGACGGCCGACGATGGCACGCGCCCGGCCGTGATCGGCGACGTGGCCCAGGATGTTGCTGAGGATCAGGGCGGTGGGGCGGGTGAGGTCCAGCGTCCGGGCGGCCAAGCCCAGGATGCGGTCGGTGTCGGCCAGGTCGGCGTCGGCATAGGCGGTCGCCCCCTCCGGGGTGGAGGTGAGCAGGGCGCGGGCGTGCGTGAGGACCATCGGGTCGTGGTCGACGTAGACGATCCTCGCCCCGGGGTCGAGCCGCTGGGCGACCTCGTGCGTGTTGTCCACGGTCGGCAGGCCGGTCCCGACGTCCAGGAACTGCCGGATGCCCGCCTCCTCGACCAGGTGCGTGATGGTCCGGCGCAGGAAGGCGCGGCTGCTGCGGGCGATGGTGACGATGCCGGGGAAGACGGCGCTGTACGCGTCGCCGGCCTGCTCGTCGACGGGGTAGTTGTCCTTACCGCCCAGCCAGTAGTTCCAGATCCGGGCCGAGTGCGGCACCAGTGTGTCGGTCTTCCGCTGTGCCGCGGGTCCGGGCGGCGTGGCGTGGTGGTCGGTCATGGGTACCGTCCGTCTTCGGGCCGAGTTGTGTACCGTTCAGCACCCAACCTATGTCCCAACAGCCCCACGGCGTAGGCCAGTTCCCTCCCGGCGTGTTCGCAGCCGACCGGCCGTCGGCCCGGCGCCCCGGGGGCCGTCCGGCCGTGGGGCGGCTGCCCGGCAGCGTCAGACCGCGGTCCCCTCGGTGCCGATCCGGCTGCGGACCGCGGTCTGCACCTCGGCTTCCTCGGCGGGGTCGGCGGCCAGCCGGCGGAGCCGGTCGACCACCCTGATATCGCCGGTCGCGGCGTGCAGGGCAGCCACCTCCCGGGTGGTCTCCTCACAGTCCCACAGACACTCGACGGCGAATCCGGCGCCGAAGGACGGGTCGGTGGCGGCGAGCGCGCGGGCCGCGCTGCCGCGCAGATGCGAGGAGGCCGTCTCGCGGTACACATGGCGCAGGACGGGGGCCGCACAGGCGATCCCGAGCCGGCCGGCACCGTCGACGAGCGTCCAGAGCAGGGCCGCGTCGGGGCCGTCGGCCCGCACGGTCTCGCGCAGCGCGCCGAGGACCAGGTGTGCGTCCTGCGCCCCGCCGCGCCGGGCGAGCACTCCGGCGGCGGCGGCACCCAGCGCGTCGGGCCGCTGCACCCAGCGGCGCGCCCGGTCCACCGCTTCGTCGCCGCACATCCGCTCGAAGGCGGCCACGGCCGTCTCGGCGACGGTACGGGAGGGGCTGTCCACCGCGGCTTCGATGAGGTCGAGCACAGCGGGGTCCCGCGCCTCGGCGAGGTAGTGCAGCGCCGCGCAGCGTGCCCCGTCCGTACCGCCGCGGGCGGCCTCGACGATCGCGGCACGGTCCCCCGGACCGGCCACGGCGGTGAGGCAGCGGGCGGCGGGCAGATGCAGTTCGCTGCCGCGCTCCAGTCCCTGCTGCGCCCAGTCGAAGACTGCCTGCACGCTCCAGCCGGGGCGGGGTCCGGTCGGGCGCATCTGCCGCTGCCAGCGGTCGAAGGATCCCTGCTCCCCGGCGGCCCGGATGCGGGCGCCCACCGACTCCCGCGGGTCGTCGGCCCACAGCCGCCAGGGCCGGGGCTCGTAGGCGTCGCGCACGGCTGCGGCCAGTTCGGCCTCGCCCTGCGGGGTGGCGGGGAACCGGTCCAGTACGGGCACGGCCAGGGCGCGCAGTCCGGCGTCGTCGTCACGCAGGGCGAGTTCGTCGAGCGCCCAGGCCCAGTTGGAGCCGGTCGCCGCGTACCGCCGCAGCAGCGCGAGCGCGTCGTCCCTGTCGTACGAGGCGAGGTGCCCCAGCACGGCGAGGGCGAGCCCGGTCCTGCTGTCCTCGGTGACGAAGTGGTCGTCCGGGAGGAAGAGGTGCCGCTCGATCTCGCCGAGTCCGCCGTCGAGGTCGAGGTAGAGGCGCGCGTAGTAGAGCGAGCGGTTCTCGACCTGCCAGTCGTGGCGGGGGTCGCTCAGGACGCAGTGGTCCAGGGCGGCCAGCGCTTCCTTGCGCGGTGCGGCGAGCGCGTGCAGCGTGCCGTCGCCGCGGCCCCGCTGGAGGAGGCCGAGCAAGGTGCCGCTCGGCGCTATGACTGGATCGATCATGGAAGAGGCCTCACATCAAGCTGTAGACGCAACCGGGGATACGTGGACTACCTGGCCGCGCAACAACATGTCCGGCCGCCCGTTGCCATCTGCTTGGTGCAGTTCATCTTCCTCTGCCTCTCGTCGGTGGTCCGATATGGACCCGCGACGTCATGATGACCCAGCCAAATCGCCACCGCGACCACATTTACGACAGGCCGGTCAACGGGCGCCGAACAGCTCCACCAGCTCCGCCTTCCCAAACATCCGCGCCGTATCCACCGCGGACGGAGTCCCTGCCTCCGGATCGGCCCCGCCGGTGAGCAGGGCGCGGACCACCGCGTCCTCGCCCTTGAAGACCGCTCCGGCCAGCGGGGTCTGCCCCCGGTCGTTGGCCCGGTCGGCCTGTCCGCCGCGGGTGATGAGGGCCTCCACCGTCTCCGCGTGGCCGTGATAGGCGGCGAGCATCACGAGGGTGTCACCGCGGTCGTTGGTGAGGTTCACCGGGACCCCCGCGTCGACGTACGCGGCGAGCGCGGCGGTCTCCCCCTGCCTGGCGAGGTCGAAGACCCTCGTCGCGAGCTCGACCACCTCGGGGTCCGGAGCCTCGCTCATCACGCGTACCGCCTTCCATGCCGTGACCTCGGGGTACGGCAGGTGAGCCGTACGAGTGAACCGACAGGTTACTGCCCGGCCCCGGCGCCTGGCACGCTCGCGCACCTCCGTCCGCCAGTCGGGTGAATTGCCAGACATTTCACCCATTTGCACCTTTTATCGTATAGATACTTTCTGTGAACCTGGAAGAACTCATGGTGACTGTCCCCTCAAACAGGAGAACACTCATGATCCTTTCCATCTCAGGCGTCGTACTGCTGGGAGTCATCGCGTTCCTCTTCTTCAAGAAGGACGGACTCAAGGCCTCCCACGGGCTCGTCTGCGCCCTCTTCGGCTTCTACGTCGCGGGTACCGCCATCGCACCGAGCATCACGGCCGGCGGCGCGAGCCTGGCCAGCATGCTGGGCGGAATCAAGTTCTGACCCTCGGCAACCGTTCCCCCACCCACCCCAGGAGACAGATGTGGCCCGGCGACCACTTCCCCGCATTCTGAGCAGCAGCAGCGCATCGATCACCCGCAGCCGCGAGATCGCGCGGACGGCCGCCGACAGCGCCACAGACGTCCTCCATCCACTGATCACCATCGGGCGGGGCCTGCGCAAGCTGGCCTCGGCCGGGCGGCAGAGGTGGGCCGCGACACCCAAGGACCGGCGCGGTCCCGCGCTGTTCCTCGTCGCGGCCTGCGTCCTGGTCGTCGCGCTCATCCCGTACGGGCCGCTGCTCGCCCTGATCACGGTGATGGCCGCGGCAGCCTGGAAGGGGCACCAGCGGACCGGGGTGAAGACCGGGCCCGACGAGGCGGAGACCGCCCGGCTCCAGGCGCTGTACGAGGCCCTGGTGCCGTACTTCTCCGTACCCGACGACCCGGCCCCCCTCTTCAGCCACGGAGGCGCGTGGGACGAGGCGTTCAGCGACTACATCTTCGACGGCGACGGGCGGCTCACCGCGCTGCGCGTCGCCTACCCGCCGCACTTCACCGACGGCGAAGCGGCGTCCCGCACCCGGATCGAGCAGCTCCTGCACGCCAAGTCCGGACGCGGGCGCGAGTACCGCTTCGACTGGGACGAGGAGGGCAACCGGCTCGCGATGAGCGTGCTGCCCGCCCTGTCCACCACGATCGCGGCGCAGCCCTTCGTCACCGGACCCGGGGAGACCGTCCTCGGCTTCACCGACCCGGACGCGGTACGGCGCACCATGCCGGTGCGGGACAGCGAAGGCCAGAGCGACGCACCGCCCGTCGTCTGGCGGACGGGCGCGCGCTCGACCGAACCGCATCTGCTCGTCGTGGGCGAACCGGGCAGCGGGACCACCACGCTGCTGCGCTCGATCGCGCTCCAGGCCCTGCGGTACGGCGACGTGGTGATCATCGAGGGCAGCGGGACCGGCGAGTACGCCTGCCTCACCGGGCGCGACGGAGTGCTCGCCGTCGAGTGCGGACTCACCGGGGCGCTGAGCACCCTGGAGTGGGCGGCGCACGAGACCGAGCGGCGGCTGATCGCGGCCAACCGCGCCAGGCAGGCCGGGCATCCCACGCCCGAGGACACCAGGCGCCCGCTGTGGATCCTGTTCGACCGGCCGAGCGTCTTCGGGCATCTGGCGGCGGCCGACGGGCGCACCGACCCCCAGGAACTGCTGCATGTCCCCCTGCGGCACGGCCGGGCGGCGAGCGTCACGGTGGTGGTGGCCGACCAGTCGGACTCGGTGGACGCGCTGAGCGACGCCGTCCGGCACCACACCCGCGCCCGCGTCGTGCTCGGACCGGCGCCCGAAGGCCAGATCGAGGCGCTGCTCGGCACACCGCCCCACACCACGCCGACGCCCGGCACCCCGCCTGGGCGCGGCTACGCGCGGCTCGGGTCCGGGCCGGTGCTGCGGCTCCAGGTCCCGGCCACCCCCGACCCGTACGACGACGCGACCAGTGAGGCGCACCGCAAGGCCGTACTTGATCTGCTCCCCGGCCGGCGGGGCGGGCCGGACCCGGCGCCCGCGCCGGTGGAGGCAGTCCCCGTGGAAGCGGTTCCCGTGGAGGCGGCCCCCGCCGAGGCCGATCCGCTGAAGACCGATCTGCTCAAGGCCGGGCCGCGGTCCCTGGAGACGGCGCCGGTGGCGGCCGAGGGCTGACGGGGACCGACCGGGCGACGGGGGCCGAATCGGTTCACCGGTGTTTGCCGGTTTTTGTCAGGGATTGCCGGAGGGCCGCCAGGTCAGGCCACGAACGTCCGTGGGGCATCGGTCCCGGTGCTCACGCCGGTCCCGACCAGCCGCGCGGCGGCCGCCAGCCGCTGCGCGGCCTCGTCGGCCACCCGGCCCCCCACGGTGAACGGCAGCCGCACATACCCCTCGAAGGCCCCGTCGACCCCGAACCGGGGCCCGGACGGCACCCGGACCCCGACCCGCTCACCGACCTCGGCGAGCCGGGAACCGGAGAGCCCGCCCGTCCGCACCCAGAGCGTCAGCCCGCCGTGCGGCACGTCGAACTCCCAGTCGGGCAGCTCCCTGCGGACGGCACCGACCAGCGCGTCGCGGTTCTCCCTGGCCTGCGCGCGGCGGATGGAGACGGCCTCCTCCCAGCCTCCCGTACTCATCAGCCAGTTGACGGCCAGCTGCTCGAGCACGGGGGTGCCCAGGTCGGCGTAGGCCCGGGCGGACACCAGGCTGCGGATCACGTCGGGCGCGGCGCGCACCCAGCCGATCCGCATACCGGCCCAGAACGCCTTGCTCGCCGAGCCCACCGTCAGCACCGTGCTGCCGGCCGGGTCGAAGGCGCAGACCGGGCGCGGCATTTCGATCCCCTCGTCGAGGAGCAGCTCGGTCATGGTCTCGTCGACGACCAGGACCGTGCCGGCGGAGCGGGCCGCGTCCACAAGACCGCGCCGCTGGTCCTCGTCGGCGAGTGCGCCGGTCGGGTTGTGGAAGTCGGCCACCACATAGGCGAGACGGGGTGCCGCGTCGCGCAGCACCTGCCGCCACCTGGGCAGATCCCAGCCGCTGAGCCCCTCGGCCATCGCGACAGGCACCAGCCGGGCCCCGGCCTCCCGCATCAGCTGGAGGATGTTGGCGTACGAGGGCGACTCGACGGCGATGCGCTCGCCGCGCCCGGCGAACAGGTGGCAGATGGCGTCCATGGCGCCCATCGCCCCCGTGGTCACCATGATCTGCTCGGGCATGGTCGGGATGCCCTGCTCCGTATAGCGGTCGGCGAGCATCTGGCGCAGCGCCGGCAGCCCCGCCGGGTAGTCGCCGTGGGTGTGCGCGTACGGCGCCAGCTCTTCGAGCGCGCCCTGGACCGAGCGGGTGAGCCAGGGCTCCGGGGCGGGAAGCGCGGCGGTGCCGAGGTCGATCATCGAGCCGAGCGTCTCGGGCGGCAGCGGTTCCAGACCACGGGCGGGCAACGGGTTGCCGGCCGGGACGGCGGTCCAGCTGCCCGCGCCCCGGCGGGACTCCAGGAAGCCCTCGGCGCGCAGCGCCTCGTAGGCGGCGGCCACCGTGGTGCGGCTCACCGCCAGCGCCACCGCCAGTTCCCGCTCGGCGGGCAGTCGTGCGGCCACCGGGACGCGGCCTTCGAGTACGAGCACCCTGATGCCGTCGGCGAGCGCGCGGTAGGCGGGCGGCCTGCGCGTACCGGGGCCGGCCGGCCGTGGCTGCTGGGTGCTGAGCTGCCGGGCCAGCTGCGCCGCGCCGACCGCCGAAGTCCACTGCGTCATGGAATTCAGTCCACCTTCCCGGAATTGGCCATGGTTGGCCTCGGATTCCAAGCCACAGAGTGTCACGTACCAGTCCACTACGCCTACCCACCAGCACGGAGGACCATATTGTCCAGGAATGTCATACGCAGGCTGGTACAGCTCTACGTCGGTCTGGCGCTGTACGGAGTCAGCTCCGCCCTTCTCGTCGAAGCGGGCCTCGGCCTTGAGCCGTGGGGCGTTCTGCACCAGGGGCTGGCCCGGCTCACCGGCCTGACGATCGGCACCGTCTCGATCATCGTCGGTGCCGCCGTACTGCTGCTGTGGATCCCGCTCAGGCAGCGCCCGGGGCTCGGCACCGTCTCCAACGTCTTCGTCATCGGCATCGCCATGGACTCGACCCTCGACCTGGTCCCGGCCGTGCACGGCCTGCCCGGCCGGATCCCGCTGATGGCCGCGGGCATCCTGCTCAACGGCGCGGCCACGGGCCTCTACATCTCCGCCCGCTTCGGCCCCGGCCCCCGGGACGGCCTGATGACCGGGCTGCACCGCCTGACCGGTCTTTCGATCCGGCTCTCGCGCACCGCCATCGAGATCGCCGTCGTGGCCACCGGTTTCGTCCTGGGCGGGACCCTCGGGGTGGGCACGGTGGCCTACGCCCTCTCCATCGGGCCGCTCGCCCAGATCTTCCTGCGGGTGTTCGCGCTGCCCACTCCGGCCGCCGACCGGGCGCCGCTGACCGGCGCCACCGCGCAGGCGATACTTCCCGAGTGACGAGCACCCACCACCCCTATCTGGACCACCCGGGCCCGATCCCGTTCGCCCACCGGGGCGGCTCGGCGGACGGCCTGGAGAACACCGCGGCCGCCTTCCGGCGGGCGGACCGCGCCGGTTACCGCCACTTCGAGACCGATGTGCATGCCACGGCCGACGGACGGCTCGTCGCCTTCCACGACGCGACACTTGACCGGATGACGGACGCGCAGGGCCCCATCGCCGCCCTGCCGTGGAGCGAGGTCAGGCAGGCGCGGGTGGCCGGCACCGAACCGCTGCCGCTCTTCGCGGACCTCCTGGAGGAGTTCCCCGAAGCCCGCTGGAACGTCGACATCAAGGCCGGTCCCGCTCTGGCCCCGCTGATCCGGCTGATCCGCGGCACCGACGCCTGGGACCGGGTGTGCGTCGGCTCGTTCTCGGAGAGGCGCGTGGCGGCTGCGGCCCGGCTCGCGGGTCCGCGGCTCGCCACCTCGTACGGCATGAGCGGCATCGCGGCGCTGCGGCTGCGCTCCTACGGGGCCCCGGCCGCCCTGCGCACCGGCGCTGTCTGCGCCCAGGTTCCGGAATTCCACGGCCGGATCCGGGTGGTCGACCGGCGCTTCGTACGCAGCGCACACGCCCGCGGACTCCAGGTGCACGTCTGGACGGTCAACGACCCCCGGCGGATGGCCGCCCTCCTCGACCTGGGAGTGGATGGCATCATGACCGATCATCTGGAGTCACTGCGCACGGTTCTCACCGCGCGGGGGGCGTGGAACTGACGAGCAGGGGGCGCGGTTTGAGCGCTGGTACCGCGAACGGCACGGCCGTCACGGCCGAAGCGAACACCGCGGCCGACCGGAAGCGCGAGCAGCACGGCTGGTACTTCTACGACTTCGCGTCCTCCGTCTACTCGACCAGCGTGCTCACGGTGTTCCTCGGCCCGTATCTGACCTCGGTCGCCAGGGCCGCGGCGGACTCCGGGGGCTACGTCCACCCCCTCGGCATCCCGCTGCGTGCCGGGTCCGTCTTCGCGTACACGGTCTCGGTGTCCGTGGTCGTAGCGGTGCTCGTCATGCCGCTGGCGGGGGCCGTCGCCGACCGGACAGGGCGGAAGAAGCCGCTGCTCGCGGGGGCGGCGTACCTCGGCGCCGGGGCGACCGCCGGGATGTTCTTCCTGGACGGCGACCGCTATCTGCTGGGCTCGCTGCTGCTGATCGTGGCCAACTCCTCGCTGGCCGTCTCGATGGTCCTCTACAACGCCTACCTCCCGCAGATCGCGGAGCCGGAGGAGCGTGACACCGTCTCATCACGCGGCTGGGCCTTCGGGTACACATCGGGCGCCTTCGTCCTGGTGCTGGACCTGGTGCTCTACTCGGGCCACGCCAGTTTCGGGGTCTCGGAGTCCACCGCTGTACGGATCTGCCTGGCGACGGCCGGGGTGTGGTGGGGCGCGTTCACGCTGATTCCGCTGCGCGGGCTGCGCGACCGCCGGGTGGGCGCGGCCACGGGCCGTGGGGCGGTCGGCGCCGGGTGGCGGCAGCTCCTGCGGACACTGCGGGACATGCGCCGCTATCCGCTGACGCTCGCGTTCCTGCTCGCGTACCTCGTCTACAACGACGGCATCCAGACGGTGATCTCGCAGGCGTCCGTGTACGGATCCGAAGAGCTGGGCCTCGGCCAGACCACCCTGATCACCGCGATTCTGCTGGTGCAGGTACTGGCGGTGGCGGGCGCGCTGGGCATGGGCCGGCTGGCGCGGACGTACGGCGCGAAGCGCACCGTGCTCGGCTCCCTCGCCGTGTGGACACTGATCCTTGGCGCCGGGTACTTCCTGCCCGCGCGGGCGCCGGTCTGGTTCTTCGCTCTGGCGGCGGCGATCGGCGCGGTACTCGGCGGCAGCCAGGCGCTCTCGCGCTCGCTCTTCTCCCATCTGGTGCCGGCGGGCAAGGAGGCCGAGTACTTCTCGGCGTACGAGATGAGCGACCGCGGACTGAGCTGGCTAGGCCCTCTGGTGTTCGGGCTCGCGTACCAGCTGACCGGCAGTTACCGTGCGGCGATCATCTCGCTGGTGATCTTCTTCGTACTGGGTTTCTTCCTGCTGGCGCGGGTACCTGTGGGGGAGGCCGTGGCAGCGGCCGGAAACGCGGCACCGCAGCGGGTTTAGGCATTGAAGTGAAAGGCCGGTAGTGTACGCCTTTGGCTCACCGGACGGACCGTTACTGCGAGATCATCAGCCGAAATCGCAGGGTGACATCTCTGAACAGATGTGACAAAGAGGGCACTGGTGGGTACAACAAGGGGCGGCACGACGGGCGACGTATGACCCGCAACGGGAATCTTTACCGCCGACCGGACGTTGACCGGATGACGACGACAGCGACACCTGTCCTGTGGGCGACAAGCCCGGGAGGCACGATTCATGAGTGAGCGAGCTCTTCGCGGCACGCGCCTCGTGGTGACCAGCTACGAGACCGACCGCGGCATCGACCTGGCTCCGCGCCAGGCGGTGGAGTACGCATGCGAGAACGGACATCGCTTCGAGATGCCGTTCTCTGTAGAGGCGGACATTCCGCCGGAGTGGGAGTGCAAGGCGTGCGGCGCCCAAGCACTCCTGGTAGACGGGGACGGCCCTGAGGAGAAGAAGGGCAAGCCCGCGCGCACGCACTGGGACATGCTCATGGAGCGGCGCACCCGCGAGGAGCTGGAGGAGGTGCTGGCCGAGAGGCTGGCCGTCCTTCGTTCCGGCGCCATGAACATTGCCGTGCATCCGCGGGACAGCCGCAAGTCTGCGTAACGCCCAGGCGTTCGCGTACAGCACGACCACATCAGGAGCTGAGGGCTCCGGCACACTTCAGGGTGTGCCGGAGCCCTCAGCTCTCTGTATGCGGCCCCCTGTGTTCCTGGTACGTCCCACGGGGCCCCCGGCCCGGCGTCAGGGCGTCAGCGGCGGGCGCGGGCCCTCGTCGTCCCCTCCGGGGCCGGGCCGGTCGTCGTTCTTGATGACCTCGCCCTGGACGACCTTGCCGTCCGGGCGGTGCATCCGCGCTTGCTGGAAGGCGTCGCCGACGGTCCCCGGCGCGGCCCTGCCCATCCGGCGCTCCACGGTCCGCTCGGTGTACCGGCTCAGGGCCGACCGCAGGGGCGGCACCAGCAGCAGGAGCCCGATCACGTCGGTGATCAGCCCGGGCAGCATGATCAGCAGCCCCGAGAGCATCAGGAAGCCGTTCCCGCCGCTCTCGCGCTCCTGAGCCGGCAGCTCTCCCGACTGCTGCCGCTGGACGGTCTCCGTCAGATTGCGGAAGGCCCGCCGCCCGGCCCGCTTGACGACCGCGGCGCCGAACACCAGAGCGCCGACGAGCAGGAAGAGCACGGTCAGCCCGCCCACCGCGTCGGCCACCAGGAGCAGCAGCCAGATCTCCAGGACCACCCAGACGGCGATGCCCAGCGGTACGAAGGTGCGCGCCCGGGAGCGCTTGGGAGCGGTCGGGGGCTGTATGCCGGTCGTCATACTCCCAGTGTGCCCGCAGGCGCGCACGGATGACGTGCTGGGGAGCCAGGGCCTTCCGTTTTGATCGGGCCCTAGGAAGGCTCCCGCCCCAGCAGGCGTGAGGCCCGCGAGCCGACCCCCCAGGCCGTCACCCTCCACAGCGCCTCCACGACGATGTCCTTGCTCATCTTGGAGTCGCCGATCTCGCGCTCCACGAAGGTGATCGGAACCTCCACGACGTGGCAGCCCGCCTCAATGGCCCGCCGGGCGAGGTCCACCTGGAAGCAGTACCCCTGGGACGACACCTCGTCGAGGCCGATTCCCTCCAGGGTCTCCTTGCGGAACGCCCGGAATCCACCGGTGACGTCGCGGATCGGTACACCGAGGAGCATCCGCGAGTACGTGCTGCCGCCCCGCGAGAGCAGTTCCCGGGACTTGGGCCAGTTGACGACCCGTCCGCCCGGCATCCACCGGGAGCCAAGCACCAGGTCCGCGCCCTTCAACGCGGTGAGCAGGCGAGGGAGTTCCTCGGGCTGGTGCGAGCCGTCGGCGTCCATCTCCACCAGGACGCCGTACCCGTGCTCGATGCCCCAGCGGAAGCCCGCGAGGTACGCGGCGCCGAGGCCTTCCTTGCCCTTCCGGTGCAGCACCTGGACCTGCGGGTCGTCCTCCGCCAGCTCATCGACGATCTTCCCGGTGCCGTCCGGGCTGTTGTCGTCGGCGACCAGAATGTCCGCCTCCGGCACCGCGGCGCGAACCCGGGCAACGATCGGCTTGATGTTCTCGGCCTCGTTGTAGGTCGGAATGATGACCAAGGCCTTGCCGAGCGGACCGAATCGCCGCTCACCGCCGTCGTTCACTACTGCCCCTCACTGTGTCCCTACGCCGAACCATCACCTTATCCAGCGCGGGGGCGGCGGAACGCAGCCGCGTCGGTGGGCCCGACTCCCGAAGAGGGGAACTTCGGATCGGGGCCCGGCGTCCTTCGGGCCGACCTGGGGCCCGCTGGCTGCGGGTCGACCGAGAGCCGTTGTCTACTGAACGTCCGGGCCCCACCCGGGTCGCACCTGCCCACGAACTCCTGAGGAGCAGGGCGGACCCCCTTCCGGCTGAAACCTCCCTCGCCCCCGAGGCGCGGGCGCTGAACCTGGCTCCCAGTGGTGGCACGCCTTCCGGTGTGCCGCCCCATGACCCAGCGGCGTTCGACGACTGCGTGGAGGTTTGCCGGTCGGACGTCCTGTGGTGGACTCGGCCGAACCTACCCGCCGGTGGCCGCTTCCTGTCAATACTCGCCCGACCTGCGGTGTTCTGATGAATGACCAGGTCAGTACGGGAGAGCCGCAGGTGGTGGGGAAGACTTTCCGGCATCGATCGGCCGCACGGAATCCCGTGAAGTCACTCGTTCGGCCGCACGAAGACAGTTTGTCCGAAGACCACCGTCCGCAGGCAGACCGGGAGTTCGGCGCCCGGGGTGAGGTCCGGCAGTCCCGGGGTGCCGGAGCGCGGGTCGGTCGACCAGCGCGCGACCCGGTCGTCGGGGGCCTGTACCACCAGGTCGGCGGTGCGCCAGACCGCGTAGTCGGCCGGGGCGCCGGGCACGAGGACTCCGGTGTCGTCCCGGCCGATGGAGCGCCAGCCGCCGCGGGTGTGGGCGGCGAACGCGGCGCGTACGGAGATCCGGTGTCCGTCGGTCCGGTGGAAGGCCGCGGCCCGCACGTTCCCCCAGGGGTCGAGCGGCGTGACCGGGCTGTCGGAGCCGAAGGCGAGCGGCACCCCGGCCCGCAGCAGGGACGCGTACGGGTTGAGGGTGCCGGCCCGCTCGGTGCCGAGCCGCTGGGCGTACATCCCGTCGGCGCCGCCCCACGCCGCGTCGAAGGCGGGCTGTACGGAGGCGGTGAGGCCCAGCTCGGCGAAGGCGGCGACGGTTTCGGGGGTGAGCATCTCGGCGTGCTCGACGCGGTGCCGGGCGGCGCGGATCCGGGCCAGGCCGAGCTTCTCCGCGGCGGCCCGCACCCCGTCGACGACCGCGCTGAGCGCGGCGTCCCCGATGGCGTGGAAGCCCGCCTGGAGCCCGGCCTCGGTGCACGCGGTGACATGGGCGGCGATGTCGGCGGCGTCCAGGTGCGCGGTGCCGGTGTGCGCCGCGTCGGCGTACGGCTTGTGCAGACATGCGGTGTGCGACCCGAGCGAACCGTCGACGAAGAGGTCACCGGCCGCGCCGATCGCGCCCAGCTCCCTGATGCGCGCGGCGTCCTTGCCGTCGGCGACGCGCTCGGCCCAGTAGCCGAAGACGCGCGGCCCCTTCTCCTGCCCGGCGAGGCTGAGCAGGCCGGTGAAGTCGTCCTCGTCGGAGATGTCGGGCCCGCCGCACTCGTGGAGCGAGCCGATACCGAGCGAGGCCGCCCGCTCGCGGGCGGCGCGCTGCGCCTCGGTGCGCTGCTCCGGGGTGATCTGCGCGTGGGCCGCCGCACGCACGGCGTGGTGCGCCGCGCCGGTGAGCGGGGCGTCCGCCCGGTAGCCGGGCAGCGAGGTGACCCGCGGGACCAGATCGAGCAGGGCGGTGGAGACCACGGCCGAGTGGACGTCGACCCGCGGCAGATAGACCGGCCGGCCGCCGGCCGCCTCGTCGAGCGCGGTGCGGGACAGCGGCTGCCCGTCCGGCCAGCCGGACGCGTCCCAGCCGTGGCCGAGCAGCACCCGGTCGCCGGGGCGGTCAGCCGCGTGCTCCCGGACGAGGCGGAGGGCCTCCTGCGCGGTCCGCGCGGCCGACAGGTCGAGGCCGGTGAGGGCCAGCCCCGTCGAGGTCGTGTGGACGTGTGCGTCGGTGAACGCCGGGGTCACCAGGGCCCCTTCGAGGTCGACGGTCTCGTCGACGCCCTTGGCGAAGGCGTCGGCCGCCCCTTCGGAGCCCACCCAGGCGACGTGCCCGCGTTCCACGACCATCGCGGTGGCGAAGGGATCGGCGGGGCTGTGGATGTCCCCACCGCGCAGCAGTACGGTGCGGTGGTCGGCCTGGGTGGCGGTGCTCTCGGTCATGGAGAACAGTCTCCCGCCTGCGGAGCGCCGGTCAGCGCAGGGGGCCCCTGCGCGGGCGAGGGCCGCTCAGATCTCCGGGGGCCGCGCCTCGTACGGGGTGGAGAGCACGACGGTGGTACGGGTGGAGACGCCGGCCAGTGAGCGGATCCTGGTCAGCAGGTTCTCCAGGGCGAGCGGTGTCGGGACGCGCACCTTGAGGATGTAGTTCTCGTCGCCCGCCACGCTGTGGCAGGCCTCGATCTCGGGGACCCCGGCGAGCCGCTCGGCGATGTCGTCCGGGGCGCTCGGGTCGAAGGGCTTCACCGAGATGAACGCGGTGAGCGGGAGCCCGACGGCCTCCGGGTCGACCACCGCGGCGTAACCGCGGATGACTCCGCGCTGTTCGAGACGGCGTACGCGCTGATGCACCGCCGATGTGGACAGGCCGGTGGCCTTGCCCAGGTCGGTGTAGCTCATCCGCCCGTCCTTGACGAGCAATTCCACGATGCGGCGATCCAGCTCCTCCATACGGATCAACCTATGGCCCCGGCCCTCTCCGGCACAGCTGGAGAGGGCCGGTAAGGGCCCCCTGACGCGTTCATGTGACGAAGGCCACAGGCCTGGAGCCGTGTCCGCGGGGACCGCGCGATTACCGCGGACACCGGGCGGGAAGTGCTTGCTGTGGTCGAGACCACAGTTCTCTGGTCGGCCCACCCGAGGGGGAGAATCTCCATGCACAAGCTGAAGAGCGTCGATTCCATCGAGCCCGCGGAGCTCGCGGCCATCGAGAACGATCCAGGCCTCGCGGCCTACGACACCTTTGAGATGTACCGGGTGATCTGCCCGGACTGCGCACAGCCGATCGCCCTCCTCGCGGGCGAGACCGTACTGCCCGAGCACGCGCTCTGCGCCAGCCCCTGGAATCCGTTCGGGCTGACCGCGTGCGCGGGCACCGGCCGCGCGGCGGCGGACGCGAAGCCCGCCGACGAGTCCCTGGAGGCCCAGGAGCAGGACGCCGCACTGCTGCTGACGCTCCCTCAGGGACTCGACTGGCGCAAGCAGCCGTTCTCGCACGTCGGCGGGCCGGGCTCACGCCCCGTCAAGGCCGCCCGGCCGGCGCGCGAAGCCGCCTGACCAGTCGTACGCTCCCCCCACCAGGGCCTCAAGGGAGGCCCGGTGAAGGATCATGGCATCCGGGTCCGCGGGGACCCGGACCTCGCCGAAGTGCACCTGCCGGTAGGCGATGCGCAGCATGACGATCGCGTGCCGCAGAGCCGCGTAGAGCAGATGGAAGTCCATGTCGCGCGGTGTGTGGCCGGTGAGTTCGGCGTACCGCCGCTCGGCGTTCTCCCGGCGCAGCAGGCCGGGCAGGCCCGGCAGTCCGGAGCCCTCGGTGAGGTCCTGGAAGAAGCGGTGCAGATAGAGGGTCCAGCCGAGGTCCAGTTCGCACGGGCCGAAGGCGGCCATCTCCCAGTCGAGCACGGCTGCGGGCTCGAAGCCGTCGTACACGATGTTGCCGATCCGGGCGTCTCCCCAGCACAGCACGGCAGGCCCCTCGTCCCCGGGCCACAGCTCCTCCAGCCGCTCGAAAGCCCTCTCGATCAGCGGTGAGGGCGGGAGCCCGTCCACCACCCAGGCGTAGTAGGCCCGCCCTCTCCCGCGGGCAGCAGGAAGTCCGCCTCGGCGGCGGGGAACTGCCGGTGCAGCCCTGCCAGGACCCGCAGGGTCGCCTCCTCCAGCACGGCGCGTTCGGCGTCGGTCGCCGAGTACAGCCAATTCCCCTCGTACGTATAGGGCATGACGTCGGGCGGGACCCTGCCGTGGGCCTGTTCCATCACGAAGAACGGCGCGCCCAGCGGCCCCGGATCCGTTTCGAGCCACAGGACGCGCGGTACCGGGATGTCGGTGTGCGCGGCGACCAGGCCCATCACCCGGTACTGACGCTCCATGTCATATGCGGGGAAGACGGTGTACGCGGCGGGGTCGGCGGCCAGCCGCAGGGCGCAGGAGGCCACTGGGACGGCGGGGCCGTCGATGCCGAAGAGCAGGGTCTCGCTGGACATGCCGTTCGACGCGGGGGTCGTGAGGTCGCCGACACGGGCGCCCGGCAGCCGGGTGCCGAGCCAGGCGGCGATTCTGCGGCCCAGTTCCTGTGGGTCTCGGGTGGTGGTGCGGGGGCGTGGTGCCGTGGTCATGGCGGTGCTCCTCGCTCGGGAAGGGGGTGCGGACGGCGTACTGCCCTGGGCCGCAGGGCCGTTGGCCGTCCGTTCAGGGCGCGACCGATGCGTATCCGGTGAATCCGCTGGGGTCGTGGCGGCCGAAGCTGCCGTGCTCGAAGATGCCGTGCCCGACCCGGCCGTCGAGGGTGAAGCGGGCGGCGTGGTCGGTGACGCCGTAGGCGGCGGCCGGGTGGGCCGCCGGGTCGCTCATGTCGTAGCTGCGCCGGTCGGTCCAGCCACGCCCCTGCCAGGTGCCGTGCTGCCAGTCGGTGGCCGGCGGGTAGCCCGCGCCGAGCGCCAGTGGCGACGAGCAGAGCGTTTCGGCGGTCAGCTCCATCGGCCGCCCGTCCGGGCCGGTGAGGTGGATCACGGCCCGTTCGGGATGGCGGGTGCCGGGCCGGTAGCCGATCTCCGTACGCGGCCAGCCGAGCTGGACGTCGTGACCCTCTTCGCCCACCAGCAGCGCCTCGTTCAGCGTCCGGTAGCCGTCGGCGTCCTCCTGGGCGATGACCAGGACGAAACGGTCGTCGAAGCGGACCGGGATCCAGAGCCAGTGGAACCCTTCGGGCCGGTACTCGGCCTCGGCGCGCCCGCCCTCCTCGCCGGGGATGGGCCGCACCCCCCAGCTCCGGTCGCGGGTGCCGGTCCACTCCCCCGCTCCGACCCGTATCTCGGCGCCGCCCGCGCGGATGATCCCGGAGCAGCTGCCCGCCTGCACGAAGCGGCGGCCTTCGAGCATCAGCCGCTCGCCACGCCGCTGCACATGGTGCGGTTCCCAGACGGCCGGGAAGTCCGCGGTCCACTCGATGTCGTACGAGAGCGAGTCCGGGTCGGCGTGGTCGGCCGCGCAGTGCAGCGTCAGCCGCTGGAGCGGGACGTCGACGGTGATGCGCAGCGGGCCGACGGAGAGGTTCATCCGGTCGTCCGTGAGGGCGTCGGACGCGCGTACGGCGTGCAGCCGGTCGCCGGTGCGCAGGGTCGCGTACGCGTCGATCACACCCGCGTTGGGGTAGACGCCGAGTCCCACCACGAGCAGTGCTCTGCCCCGGTGGTCGAAGACATGGAAGATGCAGCGGTCATAGGCATTTCGGTCGCCCGTCGCGACGTGCTTCATCGACAGCGGCACCTGATGGACGGGGTATTCGTCGAGCGCGATGGGACGGTCGTCGGCCACGGCATCCTCCTGCTGACAGAGAAGATGACGGTACGTCAGAAACGGCACGGACGGCCAGACCCGGGCGCGGGATCAGACCGCACCCCGGACGGGCGGTGGCGCGAACCGGCCTTGACCGCGCGAACAGACGCCCGACGGCGCGCTGCGGTGACCGTGCGCCGCCGCCCCGCGTTGACCGGGCATGACCGTTCTGCATTACGGGACCGGGACCGGACTGCACCGGCTCCCCCCGCCCGCCCCTGAGGAATCGCTTCCGCAGAGCACGGAGGCGCCGATCTACCAGGCCCTGGTCCGCCAGTGGGGGAGGGCGGGCCGGACTCTGCCGGGCCGGCGCGACCAGGAGTGGGCACTCCTGACCGCGACGACAGGCCGGCCGGGTCGGTTCAGCGCGACTCCGGACCCGCGAGGTGGCGGGCGATGACCATCCGCTGGATCTGATTGGTGCCCTCGACGATCTGCAGCACCTTGGCCTCCCGCATGAACCGCTCGACCGGGAAGTCCGCGGTGTAGCCGTAGCCGCCGAGCACCTGGACCGCGTCGGTGGTGGCCCGCATCGCCGCGTCCGTGCAGAAGAGTTTGGCCATGGCGGCCTGCCGCGAGAAGGGCCGCCCGGCGTCCCGCAGCCGGGCGGCGGTGAGATAGAGGGACCGGCCCGCCTCGATCTGGGTGGCCATGTCTGCGAGCATGAAGCGCAGCCCCTGGAAGTCCGCGATGGGGTGGCCGAACTGCTGCCGCTCCGTGGCGTACCGCACCGCCTCGTCCAGCGCTGCCTGGGCGACGCCGATGGCGCAGGCGGCGATCCCCAGCCGCCCGGAGTCGAGCGCGGAGAGCGCGATGGCGAAGCCCTGGCCCTCGTCCCCGATCAGCCGCTCGCCGGGCACCCGTACGCCGTCGAAGTGCAGCTGGGCGGTGGGCGAGCCCTTCATCCCCATCTTCTTCTCGGGGGCGGCGGCGGTCAGCCCCGCGGCGTCGCCCGGCACCAGGAACGCCGAGATCCCGCGCGCCCCTTCGCCGCCGGTGCGCGCGAGCACCGTATAGAAATCGGCGAGGCCGCCGTGCGTGATCCACGCCTTGGTCCCGGTGATGACCCAGTCGTCGCCGTCCCGCACGGCCTTCGTGCGCAGCGAAGCGGCGTCGGAGCCCGACGCGGGTTCGGAGAGGCAGTACGCCCCGAGCAGTCCGCCTCCGAGCATCTCGGGCAACTGCGCGGCCCGTTGCTCCTTGCTGCCGTACCCGGCGAGGGCGTGGCAGGCGAGCGAGTGGACGCTGACGCCGAGGCCGACGGTGAGCCGCGCCGCCGCCAGCTCTTCGAGGATCTGGAGGTAGACCTCGTACGGCTGGTCGCCGCCGCCGTACGCGGAGTCGTAGGGGAGGCCGAGCAGTCCGGCACCGGAGAGCAGGGTGAATACCTCGCGGGGGAACCGGCCGGCTTCCTCCTCGGCGGCCGCACCGGGCACGATCTCCCGCTGGACGATGTCGCGCACCAGCGCGAGCAGGTCCCGGGACTCCTCGGTGGGCAACTGGCGGTCCACCAACTGCGGGGCGCGGTCGGTCATGGCGACACTCTCCTCCCTGTCGGGCGCTGCGGCGTACGCGTGGCCAGGGTGAGGCAACGCCGCCGGGTCTCGCCTTCAGCCGATGCTGCCCTCCCGGATCGCGGAAGAGGCTGACCAGAGGCTGTGGCGGCTTGAGTATGCCCGATCGGCGGACTTCCGTCACGGGGCGAGGTTGGTCCGAACCATTGACCGCACTGGTCTAGTCCTTCTATCTTCCCGCTATTGGCTTTCCGCGTTCATGCCAAAACGCATGTGCCGGGCAGCTCCCCCCACCTCCCGTCCCCTCCCCCACAAGGAGACAGCATGTTCGGACGATTCCACCCACGGGCCCGGTTCCGGGCCTTGCTCGCCGCCGCCTGTACGGCAGCCCTCGGCGTCACCCTGCTCGCCGGCGCCGGCACGGCGTCCGCCGGCGAGCACCACGCCGCGGCGGCCACCGGGAAGGCCGCGGGCACCGCGGCGGCCACCACAACCGCCGCAGGCAGCAAGGTCGTCGGGTACTACGCGGACTGGGATGTCTACCAGCGCAACTACCAGGTCAAGAACATCCAGACCTCGGGCTCGGCGGACAGACTCACCCACATCAACTACGCGTTCGGCAACGTCACCGGCGGCAAGTGCGCCATCGGGGACGCCTACGCCGACTACCAGAAGACGTACGACGCGTCCTCCAGCGTGGACGGCACCGCCGACACCTGGGACCAGCCGGTGGCGGGCAACATCAACCAGCTGCGTGAGCTGAAGAAGCTGCACCCAGGTCTCAAGATCCTCTGGTCCTTCGGCGGCTGGACCTGGTCCGGTGGCTTCGGCGAGGCCGCGAAGGACCCGGCCGCCTTCGCCCAGTCCTGCTACGACCTGGTCAAGGACTCGCGGTGGGCGGATGTCTTCGACGGCATCGACATCGACTGGGAGTACCCCAACAACTGCGGCCTCTCCTGCGACACCAGCGGAGCGGAGGCCTTCAAGAACGTACTGGCCGCGCTGCGCGCCAAGTTCGGCTCGTCGTCGCTGGTCACCGCGGCGATCACGGCTGACGCATCGGACGGCGGCAAGATGGACTCCGCCGACTACGCGGGCGCCGCGCAGTACGTGGACTGGTACAACCCGATGACGTACGACTACTTCGGCGCCTGGGACGCACAGGGGCCGACCGCCCCGCACTCGCCGCTCACCTCCTACAGCGGCATCCCGAAGGCGGGCTTCAACACCGACGCCACGATCACCAAGCTCAAGGGCCTGGGCGTGCCCGCGAACAAGCTGCTGCTGGGTATCGGCTTCTACGGCCGCGGCTGGACCGGCGTGACCCAGGACGCCCCGGGCGGCACCGCGACCGGCCCGGCCCCCGGCACGTACGAGCAGGGGATCGAGGACTACAAGGTCCTCAAGACCAGCTGCCCGGCCACCGGGACCGTCGCCGGGACCGCGTACGCCAAGTGCGGCTCGAACTGGTGGAGTTACGACACCCCGGCCACCATCGCGGGGAAGATGGCCTACAAGAACCAGCAGGGCCTCGGCGGCACCTTCCTCTGGGAGCTCAGCGGCGACACCTCCAACGGCGAGCTGATCCACGCCGTCAGCTAGGAGCCGTCGCCACACATCCCGTATTCAGGGGGGTGGAAGGCCGGCCGGCCTTCCACCCCCGAGCCGCCCCCGGTCTCACTCCGGGGGCGGCGGCGACGGGCACTCGGCGACGAACTCGCCGATGGTGTCGAGGGTGTTGCGCAACATACGGACCAGCAGCTCCCGGATCTCCGCGCGGTCGAGCTCCTGGTGACCGAGCCAGTCGAGCGTAATGCCCTCCACGGCGCTCAGCCAGCCCAGCAGCGCGATCCTGGCCAGGAGCGGGATCTCCCGGCGCCCGTAGGCGCCATCAGCGATGGTGGCGATGAGTTCCTCGCGGACCGCGCCACGCAGCGCCTGCACCTGGGTGTCGAAGCCGACGCCACCGGTCACGATGGTCCGGAAGGCCGCCCTGTTGTGCTGGGCGTAGAGCAGATAGCCCTCGACGGTGCGGTGCACGCGCTCGGCCCGGGGCAGCCCGGTGTCGCTGGCCGCGCGGGCGACCAGCTCGGCCACCGACTCCTCGACAACGGCGAGGTAGTAGCCTCGTTTGCTCTTGAAGTAGTAGTAGATGAGCCCTTTCGCGACCCCCGCGTGCCGGGCGATGTCGTCCATCGACAGCGCGTCGTACGACGTGTCGGCGAACAGTCTCCGCCCGGTGGCGATGAGGTCCGTGCGACGGAGCTGGGAGCGCTCGGTCGGGATGCGCTGATGTATGTACGGTCCGCTCTGGTTCACGTCCGGCCCTGTTCCGCCACTGCCTCAGGAAGCTGCCACTGCCTCGGAAGCCCGAAGTATGGCAGACCTCTCGGACCAAGTACGCGGGGCCGCAGCACGGTTGACCTGCGGCGGCTCAGCGGGCCTCGCCGGTACGGTTCCGGGCGCCGCTCGCGGGAGTTGTCCGCGAACTCCCCCGGAATTGTCCGTGATCGGTAACAAAGGCATCCGCCGGCCCGCTTTCGTCGTCCTGTCAAGTGGTCGCGAGGTGACCGGGATCGGCGTGGGACTGCGAGATATGGGGCGGACATGGCACGGCACAGCGGGCGGGGCTGGTACGGCAAGGTGCTCGGAGCGGGACTCGGGGTGACGATGCTCGCCGTCGGCGCGTCCGCGTGGACCGCACAGGCCCGCTCCGCGCACGATTCGTCGCCCGAGGCGGCCGCGCCCGCCATGCCGGGGAGCGCCGTAAAGCAGGTCGCGGTGACCATCGCGCACGCCTCGGACAAGGGGACGCACGGCGTCAACATCACCATCGACGACGGCCCCGACCCCACCTGGACCCCCCAAGTACTCGACCTGCTGCAGGAGTACGGGGTGAAGGCCACCTTCTGCATGATCGGGCCGGAGGCCCAGGCCCACCCGGACCTCGTGAAGAAGGTGGTCGCAGCCGGACACCGGCTGTGCGACCACACGGTGTCGCACAACACCGCCATGGACAAAGCCTCCCAGACCTACCAGTCACACGAGATCCTCGACGCCGAACGCATGATCACCAAAGCCTCCGGCGGCGTACGGCCCATGTACTACCGAGCACCCGGCGGAGCCTTCACCCCCTACAGCCGCAGACTCGCCGCCTCCCACGGCATGCGCCCTCTCGGCTGGAACGTCGACAGCAAGGACTTCGAACGCCCGGGCGCCGACACCATCATCGCCACCGTCGAGAAGGAACTGCCCAACGGGCCGACGCTCCTCTTCCACGACGCCGGCGGCGACCGCGCCCAGACCATCCAGGCCCTGCGCCAACTCCTCCCCCGGCTCAAGGAGCAAGGCCGCACCTACGGCTTCCCCGTGCGCTGAGCCCCCAGCGGTCAGGAGGGCGGCACGGCGAAGCAGTCGCCGTGCCTCAGGTCGTCGGGCAGGGTGGGGTGAGTGGGCGACCAGCCGAGCAGGTCCTGGGAGGCACGGTCCGAAAGCCGATACGCCCCCGGCTACCGGTGACGTATGGCGCTGCCGGGTCAGCGGGCCTGCGTGGTGATGTGGGAGGTCGTAGCGCCGTCGAACAACTGGTCCATGTCGTGGGCGGCCAGGGCAAGGCTGGCGCAGCACAACACCATCAAGGCCGGGAACACCATGGCCAGGCCACGACGGAAGGGTGTAGGCGCGGCGAGCAGGGCGCGTACGCGTTGGGGCACCGGTCCGCCGGTGGCTGCGAGTGCTGGTTGCGCGGTGCGCTTGGTGGCGAGCGCCGCCCGCGCGACGGCGCGGGCGACGAGTCCGCGGTCGGCCACGACGCTGCCTGCCTCTTCGTCGGCCCAGCGTTCCAGTGCGAACGCGCCCGCTCGGGCGAGGGGGCGCAGGAGCGGGTTGACCGCTGCCGCGAGTTGGAGGACGAGCAGGAACAGGTGGTGGCGGCGGTGGAGATGGGCGCGTTCGTGGGCCAGCAGCGCGCGCCGTTCATCGGGAGTGAGTGCTCGCAGCATCCCGGAGGAGACCACGACCCGGCCGGGGGCTCCGGGCAGGGCGAAGGCCGTGGGAACGGGGTCGTCGAGCACGGCCAGGTCCCCGGTGGCGGGCAGGTCCCGGCAGTCGCGCCGAGTGTCGACGAGCACCCGCACCCGGCGCCAGGTGGTCACGGTCACGGTGACCGCACATACGAGTACGCCCAGGGTGCAAGCGGCGGCGACCGGCCGGTCGATGGGAGTGTCAATGGCGAGCAGGTGAGGAGACCAGCGACCTTCCTCGGCCACCTCCGGGTCCTGGCCGACCAGGGTGAAACCGGCCATCGCCAGTACGGTCAGCCACGCGCCGGCGGCTGTCACGGCGGCCGACGCGAGCGTCCAGGCAGCCGTCCGGGGCGGCAGTCTCCGGGCTGCCCACGGTGCGCTCAGCGTGAAAATCAGGCTGACCAGCAGCGGTGTACACAGGCTGATCAACACCGTCTAGTCCTCCGCGGGTCCGTGCAGCAGCTGTTCCAGCAGTTGCTCGTCCTCGGCCGGCAGCTGGGAGACGAACCGGGCGAGGACGGCGGCCCGGTCTCCACCGCGATCCAGCAGATCGCGCATTCCCGCCGCGGTGTGGCCGGCCTTGTCCTGGACCGGTGAGTACAGATAGCTGCGGCCGGCTCGCTCGCGGGTCACCAGGCGTTTGTCGTGCAACCTGGTCAGGATCGTCAGGACGGTCGTGTAAGCGGGGTCACCGGCCACCTGCTCGCGTACCGTGGTCGCCCCCACCGGCCGGCCGGCCGCCCACAGGGCCGCCAGGACTTCGCTCTCCAGCTCGCCGGGCGCACGCCGGCCTGCCGCCGCACCGCCCTGCTCGCTCACGCTTCCCACCGCTGTTCACCACCGCTTGTCGTCCGTCGTCGGCACTCCGCGACCCGACACCGCACCTGGTCGTCGGCCCCGGCCGGCGACGGCGTTACGGAGTGCACGGAGCCTTCAAGGTACTACGGCCTGTAGAAAGGACCTGCGGGTGCTCCTCGCTCCACCGGTCCCGTGCGGGTGTGGTCACGGAGTGGTCCGACCCTCAGGCCGCTTTCCCGGCAGCTGTCGAGGATGCGGGGCAGCGCGCCGAGGGTGTTGCGCCAGGATCCGGTGGCGGATGTGCAGTCGGAGTCATGGAGCAGGATGGTGGCCCCGCCGCGCAGATCCCGTACGACGGTGTCGTGGACAGAATCCGGTGTCGCCCGGGCACGCCAGTCCTCGCCCCAGGCGCTCCACAGCACAGGTGTCAGGCCGAGACGGCGGCAGGCCAGGTAGGTGCCGGTGGTCATGACGCCGTACGGGGGCCGGAACAGGCGGGGCTGGGTGCCGGTGAGGTTGCCTATGGTGTCGCGGGCACGGGCCAGGTCGTCGTACGTGGCCCGCGGGCCACGCAGCAGCAGCGGGCGGTGGGCCCACCCGTGCACCGCGATCTCGTGCCCGGCGGCGGACATGGCTTTCACCAGCTGGGGTGAGCGCACCGCCATGGAGCCGAGCAGGAAGAACGTCGCACGGAGCTCCCGGACTTCCAGCAGGCGCAGGAAATGCGGGGTGGAGAGGTGGTCGGGGCCGTCGTCGAAGGTGAGCGCGACGTGGTCGGAGCGGCCCTGGCCGGACAGGCGGGGCATGAGCCGGTTACGCAGCGGCCCGAAGGTGGAGATGACCGGCGCGGCGTGGAAAGCGGCGAGCGCGGGCAGCGTCACGGCTCCAGCGCGCAGGAGGGTCCGGGCCGTGGTCATCGTTCGTGTCCGTCCAGGAACCGGGTGAGTGCGCCCAGGTGCGCCGGGGAGTCGCCGTATGCCTCGGCTATCGGGGCGCCGACGCCGAGCAGCACGGTGGCCGCCACCGCCGCGGTCGCGACCGGGACGCCGAGGCGGAAGCGCCGGGCCGGGCGCCGGCCCCCGGGGCTGACGGCCCCGCCCCGGCAGGGGACCGTGCGCGCTACGGCGGCGACGGCTTGCGCCGGGCCGTGGTCGGCGCGGAACAACACCAGTCCTCTGGCGCGCTGTTGGTGGCCGAGGGGGCCGTGGAGCAGCTCGTCGAGTACCGGCTTGAGGGAGGCCGGCTGCTGGATCCAGGTGGCGAGGCCGGCCTCCTGCAGTGCGGCGGCGTTGGTCTGCCCATGACCCGGTATGCAGCGGTAGCTGGCGACCGGCAGGCCGCTGGCGAACGCCTCCAGCGAGGTGAGGCCGCCCGCGTTCTGCACCAGGACGTCAGCGGCGGACATGAGAGCCGGCATGTCGTCCACCCAGCCGTACACATGCTCGACACCGGCCTTGCGGAGGCGTTCGGCCAGGGCCTGGTTTCTGCCGCACACCACGACGGGCACCGCAGCACCGCTCTCCTGGATCTCGGCGGCCACCTGTTCCACAGGGCCCACCCCCCAGGAACCCGCGACCAGCAGCGCGAGCGGGGACCGTTCGGGGAGAGCGAAGCGGACGCGCGCCGCCCGCCGCTCACCGACGGTGGCGGGAGTGAATCGCGCGGCAGCCACCGGGCCGGTCACCGTGACCCCGGCGGCGCCCTGTGCGTGCGCCTGGCCGGCCGGTATCGCGTGCACGGCGAGATGTACGTCCATACCGGGCGCGACCCACAGGGAGTGGACGGAGAAGTCGGTGAGGTAGGTGATGGCGGGCACCCCGAGACGCCCGCGTGAGCGCATCGCGCCGAGCACCTGGCCGGCCCCCGGGTAGGTCGAGACGACCGCACAGGTATCCGGGGTGATGGCCCGCAGGGTACGACGCTCCGCGCTGCGGAACAGGGAGCGGACCAAGAGCCCCGGGCGCCCGGTGCGTTCGGTGGCCACGTAGATCCGCTGATATCCGGTGGGGGCCCAGGTGAGCAGCCGGTGGTATCCGCCGGACAGCAGCCTCCCCAGCCCGAAGGGAAGCAGATCGAGGAAGTCGTGCCGGTCCACCAGGAACCCGTCGGCCTGGAGGCGTCGGGCCAGTTCGTCGGCCGCGCCGTCATGCCCCGCGCCCACACTGGCCGAAATGATGACGATTCGGGGGGCGGACCGCTTGTGCGGCTGGACGCCGGACGGGAGCGGGAGGGCGCACACCTTCGCAGGATTGCCACGGTGGGGCACAGCCGATCAGCCTCCATGCTGGTCAGGGCGCGAACGGGAATTGCTTCCGCCGGTCGGCGAGCTGCGATTTCAGGCGCGCGAGTACGGCGCCGCCCGGCACCGCCTGCCTACTCGGGCCGGAGCCGGGGGCGCCGCCGAAACTACTACATGATGTAGAAGTATGGTGAACCGCATCCGCCTGGAGATACACGCGCAACGTGGGCCGCATCCGTCTCCCGCTATCGTCTACAGTCACGTAGACATTGGGCTGGGGTGCGGCCACTCCGGTCCGGGCCCGCGCCCCTCCCGCACAATCCGGCGCCCCACACGCCTCTCACCCCCTCACCGGCCCACACCTCAGCCGCTGCCCGGAGGCCCCGCCCCCACCGGGAACCGCAGAAAGGAGACCGAGCCGTGCAGCAGAGGATCCTGGTCGTCGAGGACGATCACGCCTTGCGGGACGTCCTGCGGCGCGGGCTGCGCGACGAGGGCTTCGGGACAGTCCCCGCGCCCGACGGCGCGAGCGCCCTGCGGCTGGCGACAGCCGACATCGACGCGGTGGTGCTGGACGTAGGACTGCCCGATGCCGACGGACGGGATGTGTGCCAGGCACTGCGGGCGAACGGCTTCCTCTCCCCCGTCATCTTCCTGACCGCCCATCACCGGCTCACCGACCGGCTGACCGGCTTCTCGGCAGGCGGCGACGACTATCTGCCCAAGCCGTTCCATTTCGCGGAACTCGCCGCCAGACTGCGGGCCGCGCTCAAGCGCACCGGGCCGCCCTCCCCCGCCAGTACGGGCGACCTGGTCCTGGACGCCGTCCGGCACTCGATGGCGGTCCGGGGCACCTCGGCCGCGCTGACGCCGACCGAGTTCCGGCTGCTCGCCGCACTCATGGCATCGGCGGGGGCCATCGTCCACAGGCGCGAGCTGATCAGGGCAGGCTGGCCGGAGGGCTCCCAGGTCAGCGACAACAGCCTGGACCAGTACCTCACCCGGCTCCGCCGGAAGCTCCGCGACACGGGCAGCGCGCTGACGATCAGCACCGCCCGCGGTGTCGGTCACCGGCTCTCATGACGGCCTGTCCGGCCTGGTTGTGGCCGCGCACCCTGCGTGGCCGGCTCTCCCTGGTCGCGGTGGCCACCGCCCTGTTGCTGATGGCGATTCTCACTGTCGTCTTCAATACGATCGCCCAGCAGCGGCTCCAGCACCAGGCCGACGACCATCTGCGCACCCGGGCCACCGCTGTCGCCACGACGGTCGACACGGTTGGCGGCTCCGTAAGGGTGCTGGAATCGCCGAACGACGCACTGCTGGACGACAACGTGTGGATCTACGCGGGCGGGCTGCTGCTCGAACATCCGCCGAACAGCTCCGGCGCACGCCCCCTCACCCGCGCCGCCGACGCCCTCGCCGGCCACGGCGGGCAGGGCTGCACGACCCTGCATGCCGGCAGGGCGGTCCGGCTGTGTGCCGTAGCCGTCCCGACGACCGACGGCGCCGCGCCTCGCGCGGTCGTGGTCACCGCACTGGACCTCGCGCCCTACCTCAGCTCCGCCGACACCCTGCTCCTCGCGTCCATCGCACTGGACATCACCATGCTGGCCTGTACCTACGCCCTCACCCGACTGGCGGTGGGGCGGGCCCTGCGCCCGGTGCACACCATGACGGACCAGGCCACCCGGTGGAGCGCCGCCGACTCCGACGAACGCTTCCGCGGCAGGGCGGGACCGACCGAACTCACCCAGCTGGGCGGCTCGTTGGACGCGCTCCTGGACCGCATACGGGCAGTACTGCGGCACGAACAGCAGCTGACCAAGGAACTGTCGCACGAGCTGCGCAATCCGCTGGCCAGGATCGTCGCCGAACTCGACTGGTTGCAGGCCCGTCCCCGTACGGCGCAGGAAACCCGGGCCGGCCAACTGGCCGTCGCGGACGCCGCTCAGTCCATGCGGGCGATCTGCGAGACCCTGCTCGACGACGCGCGCGCCGGCGCTCGCAGCGAACCCGGCACCGCTGTCGTCCTGGCGGTACTGAACCGACTGGCCGAGGGCCCGAGCGGGCCGAGCGGCCCGCGGACTCCAGGGCTCACCGTCGTGGGCGGAGACCCGGAACTGTCTGCCGGGGTCTCCCCCGCGCTGCTCGAACGCATCGTCGGCCCGCTCCTCGACAACGGTCTGCGCCATGCCGACTCGGGTGTCAGCCTGCACGTGTCCCCCCTGCCGGGTGGCGTACGGATCGATGTCACCGACGACGGGCCCGGCGTGCCGGGGCCGTTCGTGCCGTACCTGTTCCACCCCGGCCGGCGCGCGGCCCCCGACGACGAGCACACCGGAGCGGGCCTGGGGCTGTCGCTCGCGCGACGCCTGGCCCGCTCCGCAGGTGGCGATGTGCGTTACGACGAACTGCACGCCACCGGTGCCCGGTTCGTGGTCAGTCTGCCCGCTGGATGAGTTCCCGGCGCTCCGTCGAGTCCCGCCGCGCCACGGTCAGGTACACGACCAGTGCCAGAATCACCGCAAGGAACAACACGCTGGTCACCGTGGTTCCCAGGCCGAGCCCGCCGTCGCCGGTCGGCTGCGAGAGGTAGTCGCCCATGGACGCTCCCAGCGGGCGCGTGAGCACGTAGGCGATCCAGAAGCTCCAGACGGCGTTCAGGCCCATCGCGAAGTGCGCCACCCCGATCGCGGCGATGGCCAGCGCGAACAGCACCGCGGACACCCAGTAGCCCAGGGACAGCTGCTCGGCGACGAGGTCACCGGCGGCCGTTCCCAGCGCGAAGGTGAAGAGCACGGCGAGCCAGTAGTAGACCTCCCGGCTCACCGTGTCGATGTTGTGGATGGAAAGCGTCCGCTCGGCCCTGTACCAGGCGACGAACACCACCGCGAGCACCGCGGCGAACGCGGCGGTGGTGTCCTGCAGCGGCACTCCCAGGTTGTCGGTCAGATTGTCGCTGATCAGGGTGCCGACCACACTGATCAGCACCACGGCCAGCCAGTAGATCCCCGGCCGGTAGGCGGTGGCGCGGAACTGGACGATCAGGGCCACCACCAGCAGCACACTCATGACGAGCGAGGTACCGGTCAGCCCCAGCCCCATCTGGGAATTGAGATAGTCGGCCCCGGTCTCGCCGACCGTCGTGCAGAGCACTTTGATCGCCCAGAAGTAGACGGTGACCTCGGGAACCTTGTTCAAGCGCAGGCCGTGGCCACGAGCCGCGCCGGGCCTGCTGTACGTATCGGATGTCATGACGCCAGACCGTGCCAGCAGAAACCTGAACACATCCTGAGTGCCGCCCCGTCCCATCCGGCACTCCTGCCCCTCCGGGCCGCCACCCGCCTGCCCTGCCCCGCTCGCGCCCGCGGCACCCGCCGCGCAACATCGGGAGGCGGGGTGTCCCGGTCCAGGACGAGCGGGAATCAGTGCGTCTCGTCGCACCGGCAGCGGAGCGGAGGTGCGTGGTGCCTGCTGATCCTCTGGTGAGCGCACCTCCCCGTACCGAGCGCGCCCTCCGCCCGGCGCGCCGGGCGCGTGGCGCACTGCGCAGGGCCGCTCCGGCTCTGGCGCTGTACGCCGCGGTACGCCTGGCGGGCCTGGCCGTGGCGGCCACTGTCGCCCTGACGACGCACCGGCCGGTATGGGCAGCGCTGGGCGATTCCTGGGACAGCAAGTGGTACGCACACATCGCCCGGCACGGCTACGGCACCGTGGTGCCCGGCAGGCTTCCCGGCACGACGCGCAGCGATCTGGCGTTCTTCCCGCTCTTTCCCGGTCTGGAGCGGGGAGTCGCCACACTCGCTCCGATCAGCCTGACGATTGCCGGACTGCTCGTGGCCTGGCTCTCCGCGGGGGCCGCCGCCTGGGGCATCTACGCCGTCGGTGAGCGTCTCCACGGCCGCCGGACCGGGACCTTCCTCGTCCTGCTGTGGGGGCTGCTCCCGCACGCCGTCGTGGAGACGATGGCCTACAGCGAGCCGCTGATGACGGCGCTGGCCGCATGGTCGCTGTACGCGCTCCTCACCCGCCGCCGGCTGTGGGCCGGAATTCTGGCCCTGCTCGCCGGGCTGGCACGCCCCAACGCCATCGCTGTCGTGGTCGCGGTTCTCTGCGCGGCAGGACTCGCACTCCGGCGGGGCGAAGATGCCCGGCGTGACTGGCGGATCTGGGTCGGCGCGGCCCTCGCACCGCTCGGCTGGCTCGGCTACGCGGCCTGGGTGGGCAACCGCTCCGGCAGCCCGCTCGGCTACTTCAGGATCCAGCGGGAATGGGGCTCCCGCTTCGACTTCGGAGCAAGTGAGTTCCACTTCGTCCGGCGGCTCTTCACGGACCGGGGCGCCGCCCCGCATCTGGCCTACGACATGGCCGCCGCCGTCCTGCTCGCCGCCGTGGCCGCGCTCGTCCTGCTCACCATGGACCGGCCACCGGTGCCCCTGGTCGTCTACTCCTTCGTGCTCCTCGTCATCGCGATCGGCGGCACCGGGTACTACGCCTCCCGGCCACGCTTCCTGCTGCCCGCGTTTCCTCTGCTGCTTCCCCCCGCACTCGCCCTGACGAAAGCCCGGCCGCGCACCGCAGTCGTCCTCATCGCCACCGTTGCCGCGGTCTCCGTGACCTATGGGGCGTACACGCTGTACTACGCCCACACGGCGCCGTGAAGGACGCCCCGGCCTCGCTGAGGTAATGAGCACGTCAAGCTTCGATCACAGCTCGGCACAACGTCTCCACAACCTGCCCGAGTTGATCACCGTCGTGAGATGCTGCTCCTCCGCCGAGACGGCTGCCCGAGTGCCCGTCTCCGGCCACTTCTCTGCTCTCTTGTTCCTCCTCCTTCGAGAACCGTCGAGGTCTCTGTGCCGAATCACCGCATATCCAAAAAGCGGCGCTATATCGCCATGTCCCTGGCAGGCATGAGCGTCCTGGCCGGCGGCGCCTTCGCGGCGGAGTCCGCGAACGCCACCGCCGTCGCCCGGCCCGCGCCCGCGGTCTTCACCGGACACGCCTTCGACACCTGCACCGCCCCCTCGCTGACCGCGATGAAGGGCTGGTACACCTCCTCCGTCTACCGCGGCGCTGCCGTGTATGTCGGCGGGAAGAACCGGGGCTGTGCCCAGCCGCAGCTCACCGCCTCCTGGGTGAAGTCCGTGAGCGCCACCGGCTGGAAGCTGATCCCGCTGTACGTCGGCGCGCAGCCGCCGTGTCAGACCAGCAACAACCCGGAGAAGATGACCGCCACCAACGCCACCTCGCTCGGTGCCACCGACGCCGCCGACGCCGTGGCGAAGGAGGCGGGGCTCGGCATGAAGACGGGCAGCCCGGTCTACCTGGACATGGAGTACTTCGATCCGGCCAACACGTCCTGCGTGAACACCGTGCTCGCCTACGTCCGTTCCTTCGACAAGACCGTCAAGGCCAAGGGTTACTGGTCCGGCTTCTACGGGTTCAGCAACTCCAGCGCCGCCGTCATCGCCAACGCCAAGACGCGCACCGACCTGCCGGAGATCCTCTGGTACGCGCGCTACGACGACATCTACTCCACCACCAAGGGCTTCCCGTACGCCTCGACCCTGTACACCGGGCACCGCCGCGGCCACCAGTTCGCCGTCAACAAGAAGGTGACCCACACCGGGGGCACCCTCACCATCGACCGGGACGCCTGGGACGCACCGGTCGCCGTCGTAGCGAAGTAGCCGCCCGGCCAGCGACGTCGGTCCACTCGCCGACGTGTTCCGTCGCTCCCGCAGCACCTCCCGGGAGCGACGGGACCCCGCCTGCGCGGCCCTTCCGGCCGACGGCCCTGAACGAGTCCCCGCGTCACCGCGGCCGGTTCGGCCGGGTCAGGCCGAGGTCGTACGCCAGGATCACCGCCTGCACCCGGTCCCTGGCGCCCATCTTCGCCAGCACCCGGCCGACATGTGTCTTCACGGTCGACCCGGAGAGCACCAGCCGTTCCGCGATCTCGCCATTGGTCCAGCCCTGTCCCAGAGCGACCAGGATCTGGTGTTCCCGCTCGGTCAGCGAGCTCAGCCGGGTGTCGTCCGCTCGTACCTCCTCCGGGGCCCGGACGGGCAGGTGGTGCGCGTAGGCATCGAGGAGTCTGCGGGTGAGCGCGGGGGCGATGACCGCGTCTCCACCGGCCACCGCGCGAATGCCGGCGAGGAGTTCCTCGGGCAGGGCGTCCTTGAGGAGGAAGCCGCTTGCTCCGGCGCGCAGCGCCGCGTGAGCGTATTCGTCCAGGTCGAAGGTGGTCAGCACCAGGATCCGGGAACGGCCGCCGGCTGCCACGATGCGGCGGGTGGCTTCGATGCCGTCGATGCCCGGCATCCGCACGTCCATCAGCACGACGTCGGGCCGTAGTTCGGCAGTCGCCCGGACAGCCTCCGCGCCGTGTGCCGCCTCGCCGACGACCTCGGTGTGGGGGGTGCTCTCCAGGAGCATACGGAAGCCGAAGCGCTGCAAGGGCTGGTCGTCGACGATGAGCACTGTCGTCATGACGCCTCCGACCGGTGCGCGCCGGCAGGCACGGCCGGAGGCGGAGCGAGGTCCAGCCGGGTTTCCACCGCCCAGCCGCCGCCCGGCCTCGGCCCGGCCGTGACGGTGCCGCCGTAGAGGGCTGCACGCTCGGCCATGCCGGCGATGCCCTGCCCGCTGGGCCAGGATCGCCCCGCCTCGGTGTGTCCGGTGCCCGGACGGGCCGGAACCGTCCGGCCGTCGGCCGGGCCCGTGTCCTCGACCCGGATACGGATCCCCCCGGCCTCAGCGGCCACCGTGAGGGAGGTCCTGGTGTCCGGTCCGGCGTGCTTGAGAGCGTTGGTCAGCGACTCCTGGGCGATTCTGTAGACCGTCAGCTGCACCCCCTCATTCAGGGTGTCCAGGCCACCGGCGGTGCGGTAGGCCACCTCGGGCCCGGCGACGCGGACCCGTTCGCACAGGGCTTCGAGGTCGGCGATTCCGGGTTGCGGACTGAGTTCGGGCCGCCCCTGCGGCTGGGGCCCGGGTTCCTCCCGGAGCACGCCGAGCATCCGGCGCAGCTCGCCGAGCGCCTGCCGGCTGGTCCCCGCGATCAGCTGGAGCGCTTCCTTGCTTCGTTCGGGTACGACGTCGGCTGCGTAGGAGCCGCCGTCGGCGAGGCCGATGATCACGGACAGGTTGTGGCCGATGATGTCGTGCATCTCCCGTGCCACCCGGGCCCGTTCGGCAGCGGCGGCCAGTCTGTTCTGCTGCTCCCGCTCGCGTTCCAGTCTGGCCGCGCGCTCCCGCAGCGCCCCCAGGTGTGCCTGGCCGATCCGTACGCCCAGGCCGAGGGCGACCGCCGCGGTGGCGGCGCTGCACAGGAAGAACATGGCCTCGAAAGGCGACGCCACGGTGGAGACCCGAAGAACCACCAGCACCATTGCGGCCACCGTGACACCACAGACCCACGGCAGGTAGCGCAGCCCGCCCCGCCTCGCCACGCCGTAGAGGGCGATGAACAGAGCGATATCGATGTGCAGCCACACATCCATCGACCACTGGAGCAGGAAGACCGTCATCACGGCGGCGAACACGGTACCGGGCCTGCCGCGCCGCCACAGCAGCGGCAGTGTCAGGCCCAGCTGCAGCGCGACAGCGCCCACCACCGGGAAGTCCGTGACCCGGACGAGTTCGTCGTGATCGCCCCGGTGCAGCAGGTCAGGAAGGCCGAAGAACAGCAGGACGAGGACGACCAGCCCGGTGTTCAGCAGCCACGGCCTGCTCCGGTGGTCCTGGCGCAGGCGTCGTCCGCCACGTATCAGCCGGGACACCAGTGGGTGTTCCCACAGGAGGTCCTCGTTCGCCATGTGTGTCACCACCCCATCATCCGCGACCCGCCGGGTGACCCCGCCGAGGGGGAGGCGGAGTCATCCGGCGGGATCCGGGTACGTACGGGCGGGGCGTATGTCCCGCTCGCCGCTGGTCAGACGTCGGTGCGCGTGAGCCGGTAGGCGGCTGCCGCCAGGGCCAGCACCGTCCACCCGGCGAACACCGCCAGACCGGCGCCCGCCGAGAGCGCCGGGGCGGTGTTGTGGAGCGCGAAGATCGATTCGCCCGCGTTACTCGGCAGGTAGGGGCTGATGTTGTCCCGCCAGGAACTGGGCAGCAGCGATACCAGTCCCGGCACCAGCATCAGAGCGCCGACCAGAACCGAGATACCTCCGGCGACCGAGCGCAGCAGCGCGCCCAGGGCGACACCGAGCACACCGACCAGACCGAGGTAGAGGCCCGCTCCCAGGAGGCTGCGCACGACACCCGCGTCCGACAGGGAGAGCGCCGCGGGCGTACCCGAGACGATAATGCTGCCGAAGAGGAAGACGACGACGGCGCCGACGCTGCTGAGTACGAGGGCGATCACCCCGAACACGGCGGCCTTGGACCACAGAACCGGCAGCCGGCGCGGGACCGCGGCCAGGGTGGACCGGATCATCCCGGTCGAGTACTCCCCGGCGGCGACCAGCACGCCGAGGACGCCAAGTGCCAGCTGGGCGAAGTTCGTCCCGAAGAGGGACAGGCTCACAGCCGTGGCGTCGGCGAAGTCCCTGTCCATGGGCCTTCCGGACCCGATGCCCGACTTGTAGCGGGCCGACGCGATGAGACCGAAAGCCACCATGAAGACCAGGGCGAGGCCCAGGGTGATCCAGGTGGAGCGCAGGGACCAGAGTTTGGCCCACTCCGAACGCAGCACCCGGCGGCCGCTCACCCGGTAGGACGGCCGCACCGCCTGTACCGGGCTGCTGCTGACCGGAGCTTCTGTGACGGTGCTCATGCGGCGCTCCTGGTGGTCTCGGTGCCTGCGGCGGAGCCGTGGTACTCGACGGAATCCCGGGTCAGGTCCATGAATGCCTGTTCCAGCGAGACGGTCTTGGCGGTCAGTTCGTACACCACGATGGAGTGCTCGGCGGCCCGGGTCCCGATGTCGCGCGCGGAGAGGCCGGTGACCTGCAGCTCTTCCGAGCCTGCCCGGCCGGTGATGTCGACGCCGGGGCCGGTGAGCGCCTCGCGCAGCCGGACCGGGTCGGAGCTGGCGACCTTGACCGTGTCACCGCCTGCCTGCCTCACCAGGTCGTGGACCGTGGTATCGGCCAGCAGCCTGCCACGGCCGACAATGATGAGGTGATCGGCGATCAGTGCCATCTCGCTCATCAGGTGCGAGGAGACGAAGACGGTACGCCCCTCGTCGGCCAGGCCGATGAGCAGATTCCTGATCCACAGAACCCCCTCGGGGTCCAGGCCGTTGACCGGTTCGTCGAGCATGATCGTCGCAGGATCACCCAGCAGGGCGGCCGCTATCCCCAGCCGCTGCCCCATCCCGAGGGAGAACGCGCCGGCCCGGCGCTTCGCCACCTGCTGCAGACCGGTCATCTCGATGACCTCGTCCACCCGCCGCCGCGGGATCCCATGGGTGTAGGCCTGCGCCATCAGGTGGTTGAAGGCCGAGCGTCCGGGATGGATCGACTTGGCTTCGAGCAGCGCACCGACCTCCTGGAGTGGTGCGGTGTGCTCGGCATAGGGGCGGCCGTTGACAGTGACCGAACCGCTGGTCGGCGCATCCAGGCCCACGATCATCCGCATGGTCGTCGACTTCCCCGCACCGTTCGGACCGAGAAAGCCGGTCACGGTGCCGGGCAGAACCGTGAAGTCGAGGCGATCGACCGCCGCCTTGTCCCCGTAGCGTTTGGACAACTGGTGCGCCTCGATCATCGGTTCGCCCTCACCTCAGGCAGCCGGACGGTTCCGGCTCGCATCGCCCCACGCTAAGAGCGGGGAACGCGTCCACCGTGGTACCCAGGGCTCGTCCTGGCCGTGCCCGTGATACCCAGGTACTACGTGCGTGAGCCGGTCCCCCGTACCACCTCACCTGCCCCGGGGCGTCACAGCGCGGGAGCCGTGCGCGTTCCCCTGAGATTGCCGTTCAGCAGCTCGATGGACTGGGCGACACCGATCCCGCCGCCCTCGGCTGCGGGCAGCCGTCCGTCCGCTGCCCGGAGTCCGGCCAGCGCACTGTCCATCGCCTCGTGCGCCGCGAACAGGCACGGCGTGCTGTAGATCGCCACGTCCACACCGGCTTCGCTCAGTTCGGGCAGCGAAAGCCGTGGGGAGCGGCCTCCCGCGATCTGGTTGAACAGCAACGGCTTGTCGCCGATGCTCTCCCGGATGCGCCGGATCGCCGCCACATCGCGCACCCCGTCCACCAGCACCACATCCGCGTCGGTGGCCGCCAGCGCCTTGGCCCTCGTCAGGATCTCCGCCTCCTCGGTGGCGTCCGTCCGCGCCACCACCAGGAGATCGGTCCGGCAGGCCAGCACCCGTTCCAGCTTTTCGAGGTACTCGTCGAGCGGCAGGATCTGCTTCCCGGCCACGTGCCCGCACCGGCGGGGGCGCTTCTGGTCCTCCAGGATCACCCCCGAGGCGCCGGCCCGCTCCAGACGCCGCACGACGTGGCCGGCCACTTCCGGATCGCCGTAGCCGTCATCGACATCCACCAGGAGGTGGTGGGCCGGAAAGGCTCCGCGGAGCCTTTCCACGAAGGCCAGCATGTCCGGCCAGGCGATGAACCCGATGTCCGGCAGCCCGTAGTGGGATGCGGCGAAGCCGAAGCCCGACACGAACATCCCGTCGTAGTGCGAGGCCGCGATCGACGCCGAGTACATGTCGTACACACCGATCAACGGCGTCGTTCCCGCCGTACCGATCGCATCGCGCAGCGCGTTTCCGTGACGCATCGAACCATCTCCCTTGCCGAGGTCGCCCTGTTTCGCGCTGCCCAACAGACCTCGTCCCACCCGAGTCACGCCGGGAACGAAGGTGTTCAGGCTGCGTTCAGGGCGCCGGGGCCCTGGCCTCGACGGCTGACCTTCGCGCGGGGACTCATCGGCCGGCCTGGGTGACGCCGCTCGCGAGCTGACGCAGGATGTCCAGGAATCCCTGACCCGCCGACGTCGGAGCGATCACGATGCCCAGCGCCAGCACGATGACCACGTGGTGATCGGGGAGGCGCCGTCCACGCTCACAGCAGGCCGAGCGACTTCAGAACCCGGTGCTGGTTCCGTGCCGGGTCAGCGGGCCAGTAGATGTAACAGACCCCGCCGGTACCGCTTACGACCTTGCCCTTCGCGTCGTGCCGCTTCGTGCGGAGCCAGATGTTCTCCCACTCGGCGCGCCGGTACACATGGCGGACCGCGTTGTCGTTCGGTGAGGCGGGGTCGTTGGCGATCACATCGCCGTCGGCGGTGAAGCCGATCACCGTCATCAGATGTCCCGACGTGCCGTACCCGGCGCCGGTCAGCTCCTCCTTGAGGAAGGACTGCGAGGTGATGACGGGGATGCCCACGCTGATCAGGGTCTCCAGGTCGGCGAGCGAACCCAGCCTGGTGACCACGGCGCTCATGCCCTCGTACGTCGCCGCGTAGGCGGCGTTGAAGGGCCAGTTGCCGCAGCCCTCGTACTGGTAGTCGTAGGTGCAGCGGGCCGCCTGGCAGACCTCGGGGTCGGCGTACGACGGATCGATCCAGGCCAGGTCGGCGGCGGTGGGCCCGCGCCCCCAGTACTTGATGATCATCGAGGACGAAGTGGGGCTGCACCAGGCCTCGCCGCCGTTGTCGTACTGGGGGTACTGGCCCGCGTGGATGTTCTGCGAGAAGCGCGGGACGGTCAGCTCGCGGGAGATCCGCGGTACCGACGGCGGGACGGTGAACCGGTCCGGGACGTCCGATGCCATCGCTCCGACCCGCCGGACGGTGGGCGTGAGCCGGGTGCCCGGGGTGCGGTACAGCGTCAGCCGCAGCCGGTACGAGACCAGCCGCAGCCCGCTCGCGGCGTCGCCGATGGCGAAGGTGTCGGTCGAGACGGAGCTCTTGCCGTCACCCTGGCCGTCGAGGGACGTCCGCCGGATGTCCGTGTCGCCGGAGGCCCAGCGGCCCATCACGTACCAGGGGGTCTCGGTGCCGTCGGTGTAGCTGCCGCGCAGCTCGACCTGGATCCAGGTGCCTGCCGGGGTGTGCGCGTTCCAGGACGCGACGGCCTCGGTGGCCGGGACCCGTGAGTGGTGGACCGGCGAGGTCCAGGTCGCGTACTCCCAGCCCGTGGTCTTCCCGGTGTGCGGATCGGTGTAGTCGGTGCGGCCCGCGGGGGCCGTGATGACCAGCCCGGAGCGGTGGCCGGGAACAGCCGTGGTGCCGTCGGCCTCACCGCAGCGCCAGTCGGTGTACGAGGCCCAGACGCTGTTGTCCACGAGCGGGGTCACGGGCCCTCCCCCGGCGGCCTGCGGGGTGTGCGGGGCGGCCGGCGCGCCGTTCGGGGCGACCGGGGCGGCGACAGCGGGTGCGGCGGAAGCCGCGGCTGCGGCCGCAGCGGCGACCGCTGCGGCGAGGACGGTTCTGCGCGGAGTGGTACTGGTCACGTTGGTGGACCCCCAGTCGGATACGGATGGGGCGACGACTGCACGACAGTGGGCCAACTATCGCGGCTCACGACGCCTTTCTGCCAGTGATTCACCTCGCGTCCTGCCACCAATATTGGTCTCGACCACTGGCGTGACCTGCGGCCCCGCCAACTGCTTCTAGGCTGGCCCCATGGAAGACCTCGACCGCCTCGCCGCCGCCATCCGTGCACGGCCCGTCTCCTGCGGGCCGGTTCGGCTGGTCGCGGTGGACGGCCACGCGGGCTCGGGGAAGAGCACCTTCTCGGCCAGGCTCGCCGAGGCGCTGGGTGGTGCGCCCGTACTCCATCTGGACGATCTCGCCACCCACCAGGAGCTGTTCGACTGGACCGGGCGGCTGAGCTCGCAGGTGATCGGGCCGTTCACCCGCGGCGAGGCCGCCCGGTACGCACCGTACGACTGGACGCTGCGCCGCTTCGGAGCCGAGCGGACCATCGACGCGACTGACGTCGTCATTGTCGAAGGGGTGGGGGCCGGCCGCCGGGCTCTGCGCCCGTATCTCGCCCAGCTGCTCTGGATGGACCGGGGCCAGGCCGCGTCCTGGGCACGGGGCCGCCACCGCGACGGTCCGGCCCTGACGGACTTCTGGGACGGCTGGACGGCGGCGGAGGCCCGGCACTTCGCCGGGGACCCTTCCCGGCCATTCGCGGATCTGCTGGTCCGTGAGTGTCACAAGGGTTACGAGTGGTTCCGGGCCCCCTCAGTGACCGCGTGAGCGATCCATTTGGTCACACATAGTCATGACCTCCCCCAGGGCCGGCGCCCGGCGGAAAACCGCCCTTCCAGTGCTTCAACTCCGCTTGACCCAGGGCCCGTACAGGTCTTACGTTCTCAATGTGCGGCTTTTCGAAGCCGCCGCAGACGCGAAGCCCCCGGTTGTTCCCCCGTGATCGGGGGCTTCGTTCTGCCCATTCCCGTCCCAAACGGACTGCCCACCTCGCTGATCGCTCACCCTCGGTCACCGTGAGCAAGCCCCTCCCCCAGGTCAGCCGGTACCACGGCACCCTTCGGTACCGGGCCTCTGCGCAGGTACGATGCCCTTCGGGCGGCGCCGGTCAATTCCCGTCCGCTGCACAGCGGTTCACAGGTCGCAGGGCGCTGAGCCCGGCGGCACGGTACGGGGGCACGGTCTGTGGGGGACGTGATGGATTTCGGCACGCAGGGCTCGCACGCCCCGGCCGATCTCGCCTGGCTGAGAGGCGTGGACGCCTACACGATGGGGGCGTACCCACAGGCGGAGGAGGAGTTCCGGGCCGCGGTGCGGCTCGATCCGGGGATGGCGGACGGCTGGCTCGGACTGCATGCGCTGCGGGTGGACACCACCACGGCGTTACTGCGGATGTTCCGGCACCGGGAGCGGTTCGGCGAGCAGCGCGGCAGGCTGTGCCGCACGCTCAACTCCTGGTACTGGCTGGGCTGGTGGGTGCAGCCGGTACTGGAGAGCCCGCGCGATCTGCTCCTCGCGCACGCCTCGCACTGGCTGGACGGACGCCATGTGCCGGAGCTGGACCGGGCGCTGGCGGGGCTGCCGCCGGTGGATACCGATCCGCAGGTGCGGTTCCTGCACGCGTGCCGCGCGTACCTCGCCAAGGACTGGGAACGGCTGGTGCGGTACACCGCGTCGCTGGTCGACGATCCGGTCCTGGGGATCGAGGCGGGACTGTTCGGCGGGATGGCGCGGGTGCGCCTGGAGATGTACGGGCAGGCGGAACCGCTGCTCTCGGCGGCCCTGATGCGGTGCCGCAGCGAGCAGCCGCAGCGCAAGGAGCTGCGCTACTGGCTCGCCCGCGCCCACGAGGGGACCGGGCGCAGCGCCGCTGCCCTGCCGCTGTACCGGGCGGTGCACCGGGTGGATCCCGCGTTCATGGACACCGCTGCCCGGCTCGCCGCGATCTCCGAGGGCGACGGGTTCGACGACGCGGTCGACTACGCCGCGGTCTCGCTGGCCGGGTTCGGGCAGGACGCCGTGGACGGGCAGGCCGAGGGCGCCTTCGCGGAGAGCGATCCGGCCGAGGGGCGGGACCCCAGGCCCGGGAGCCCGGGAAGTCCGGGCGGCGATCCGCTCGGCGGCTCCGCTCCGCCTTCCGGCGCCGTACGGGACCGGGACCCCTCTCCCGCCGGGCAGTTCCCGCCGGATCTGCCGGCCGGCCCCACCGACCCCGAACTGCTGGCGCGTGCGCTGGACGAGCTGGAGGGCATGGTCGGCCTGGAGCCGGTGAAACGGCAGGTCAAAGCGCTATCCGCGCAGCTCAACATGGCCCGGCTGCGGGCCGGCCAAGGGCTGCCCGTGCAGCCGCCGAAACGCCACTTCGTCTTCTCGGGCCCTTCGGGCACCGGCAAGACGACCGTGGCCCGCATCCTGGGCCGGGTGTTCTACGCACTCGGGCTGCTCGGCGGGGACCATCTCATCGAGGCCCAGCGTGCCGATCTGGTGGGCGAGTTCCTGGGACAGACCGCCGTGAAGGCGAACGAGCTGATCGACTCCGCGCTCGGCGGGGTGCTCTTCGTGGACGAGGCGTACAGCCTCTCCAACTCCGGTTACAGCAAGGGCGACGCCTACGGCGACGAGGCGCTCCAGGTCCTGCTGAAACGGGCCGAGGACAACCGTGACCACCTGGTGGTCATCCTGGCGGGCTATCCCGAGGGCATGGACCGTCTCCTCGCCACCAATCCGGGGCTCTCGTCGCGGTTCACCTCACGGGTCGACTTCCCGAGCTACCGGCCGCTGGAACTGACCGCCATCGGCGAGGTGCTGGCGACCGAGAACGGCGACGTGTGGGACGAGGAGTCGCTGGACGAACTGCGCTCGATCGCCGGTCATGTGGTGGACCAGGGGTGGATCGACGAGCTGGGCAACGGCCGGTTCCTGCGCACGCTGTACGAGAAGAGCTGCGCGTACCGGGATCTGCGGCTGACCGGGTACGCGACGACCCCGGGCCGGGACGATCTGTCGACGCTGCGCCTGCCGGACCTGATGCAGGCGTACGGGGAGGTGCTCTCGGGGCGGGGACCGGTCGGTCGCGGGCAGCAGGAGCCGCCGCTCTGAACGGTCCCCGCCCCGGGGCCGGACCTACCCGGCCAGCGCCTGTTCGGTGCGGTCGGTGCGCGGCTCGGACACCCGCGTCACCTGCGGCGCCGGGACTTCCCGGTGCGCGGGGTCCCGTACCTCACCGACCAGCTTCTCCAGCACGTCCTCCAGCGCCACCAGACCGAGCACCTTCCCCGAACCGTCGGCGACCTGGGCCAGATGGGTGGCCGCGCGCCGCATCACGGTCAGCGCGTCGTCCAGCGGCAGCTCCGCGCGGAGCGTCGCCATCGGGCGCCAGACCTGCTGGGGGACGGCCCGTTCCCGGTCCTCCAGGTCGAGCACGTCCTTGACGTGCAGGTAACCCATGAAGGCGCCGCTGTCCGCGCAGACGGGGAAGCGCGAGTAGCCGGTGCGCACGGTCAGCTCCTCGATCGTCAGGGGGGTGACCGACGGGGCGACCGTGATCAGGTCCGCGCGGGCTATCAGCACGTCCGCGATCGGCCTGCTGCCCAGCTCCAGCGCGTCCTCCAGGCGCTCCTGGGCCTCCGAGTCCAGCAGGCCGGCCTGGCCCGAGTCCTCGACGAGCCGGTTGAGCTGCTCGCTGGTGAAGACCGCCTCGACCTCGTCCCTGGGCTCGACACCGAAGAGCCTCAGCACCAGCCGGGCGCAGGCCCCGAGTGCGACGGTCACCGGGCGGCAGAGCCGGGCGAAGCCGACGAGTCCGGGGCTGAGCCAGAGCGCGGTCTTCTCGGGGGCGGCCATGGCGAGGTTCTTCGGGACCATCTCGCCGATGACCAGATGCAGCGAGACCACGAGCGCGAGAGCGATCACGTACCCGAGCGGATGGACCAGGCCGCCGGGCAGCCGGACCGCCTGGAAGACGGGTTCGAGGAGGTGGGCGACGGTCGGCTCGGCGACGGCGCCCAGCGTCAGGGAGCAGACGGTGATGCCGAACTGCGCGGCGGCCATCATCCGCGGCAGGTTCTCCAGGCCGTACAACACCTTACGGGCCCGTGCGGAGCCCTCGGCGGCCAGTGGCTCGACCTGGCTGCGGCGTACGGAGACGAGCGCGAACTCGGCTCCGACGAAGAACCCGTTGGCGAGCACCAGGGCGACGGCGAAGAGGAGCTGGAGGAAGCTCATCGCACGCCCTCCATGACCGGGACGGGCACATCGGCGGTGCGGACGAGCCGCACCCGCTCGGCGCGGTAGCGCTCGACCCTGCGGACCGAGAGCCGCCAGCCGGGGAGTTCGGCCCGGTCGCCCGGGGCGGGGATGCGTCCCAGCAGGTCGGCCACGAGGCCGGCGACGGTCTCGTACGGGCCCTCGGGGACCTCAAGACCTATCCGCCGCAGGGTGAGGACCCGGCAGCTGCCGTCGGCCTCCCAGGCGGGGTTGCCGTCCTCGGCGGGGGCCGGGGACAGCTCGGGGCGGTCGGCGTCGGCGCCGTCGTGCTCGTCCCTGACCTCCCCGACCAGCTCCTCGACGATGTCCTCCAGGGTGACGACTCCGGCGGTGCCGCCGTACTCGTCCACCACCACGGCGATCGGCTGCTCGGTGCGCAGCCGCTCAAGCAGCTGCTGCACGGGCAGCGTCTCGGGCACCAGCAGCGGTGCGACGGCGACCCGTGCCACCGAGGTCCGGTGCCTGGCCTGCACAGCCACGGCGAGCGCGTCCTTCAGATGGACCATGCCGACGACCTCGTCGATGCGCTCCCGGTAGACGGGGAAGCGGGAGAGGCCGGTGGCGCGGGTGAGGTTCAGTACGTCGGCCGCCGTCGCCGACGACTGGAGTGCGCTGACCTTCACCCGGGGCGTCATGACGTGCTGGGCCGTGAGCCCGGCCAGCGAGAGGGTCCGTACGAAGAGGTCAGCCGTGTCCTGTTCCAGCGTGCCGGCCTGTGCCGAGTGACGGGCCAGCGAGACGAGTTCGCCGGGGGTACGGGCCGAGGCCAGCTCGTCGGCGGGCTCGACGCCGAGCGCCCGGACCAGCCGGTTGGCGACGGTGTTCAGCAGGCTGATCACCGGCCGGAAGGCGGTCGAGAAGAGGTGCTGGGGACCGGCGACGAACCGGGCCACCTGGAGCGGCCTGGACACCGCCCAGTTCTTCGGGACCAGTTCGCCGAGCACCATCTGCACGGCGGCGGCGAGCAGCATGCCGAGCACCACGCTGATACCGGACACGGCCTCTTCGGGCAGTCCGGTGGCGGTGAGCGGTCCCTTGAGCAGCTCGGCGAGCGCGGGCTCGGCGAGCATTCCGACCACCAGCGAGGTGATGGTGATGCCGAGCTGGGTGCCGGAGAGCTGGAAGGAGAGTTCCCGCAGGGCCCGTACGACGGTGCGGGCCCGCCGGTCGCCGTCCGCGGCGGCGCGTTCGGCGTCCGGCCGCTCCACTGTGACGAGGCCGAATTCGGCCGCGACGAAGAATCCGTTGGCGAGGATCAGGAGGAAAGCCGCTCCGAGGAGCAGAAGGGGAATGGTCATGCCGCCGCCTCCAGGAGGGGGGCGGCGCACGTACTACCGGATGATCCGTCCATTGCTGGAAGGAATCACTCCTCATGTCGCAGGGGTGCCCCGCGGACCACGGGGGTCACAGATGCGGGGCGGGGCGCACCTGGCGCCCCGCCCCAGAATAATCAAACAGCGGCCCGATGCGTCAGTGGCCCAGCCTCCGCACCTGTCCGGCCGGCGCGGCCGGGCTACTCCGCCGGCGCGATCGGGTCGGGGTCGGCAGGGCCGCGTGCGTCCGCCAGGGCGCGCAGGGCGCGGGCGTCGCGGATGGCCTGGGCCTTGCCGATACCGGGCTGGATACCGAGGGCGGGGAGGCTGGTTCCGTCGCTGAGGTCGAGGAAGACCCAGGCGTCGCCGGGGCGCAGGTTGACGTGCAGGATCTCCGGCCAGGCCAGCCGGCGCCTGGATGTGAGATTGACGACGGTGACGCCGTCCTCGTCCGCGACGACCTTGGGGCGGCTGAGCAGCGCCAGCACCCCGAAGAAGACCGCGGCGGTGAAGATGAACGAGACGCGTTCACCCGGGTTCAGGGTCTCCAGCATCAGGGAGACGACGGTGAGGACGACGAACATGACCGTCCCCACGGACAACAGCACCACCCGGGTACGGGTCGGCCTGAAGGTGACCGGGAGGGCGGGAAGTTCGGGGGCGGTCATGATCCGTACGTCCTTCGTACTGTCAGAGACGGCAGGCGTGGATGGCCGTGGTCAGGATGGCGCGGGCGCCGAGTGCGTAGAGGTCGTCCATGATCCGCTGGGCTTCCCTGGCCGCGACCATCGAGCGGACGGCGACCCATCCCTCGTGGTGCAGCGGGGAGACGGTCGGCGACTCCAGGCCGGGAGTGAGGGCCACGGCCTGTTCCAGGTGCTCGACCCGGCAGTCGTAGTCCATCATCACGTAGCTCCGTGCCACCAGGACGCCCTGGAGGCGGCGCAGGAACTGCTGCACCTTGGGCTCGTCGGCCCCGGCGCCGGTCCGGCGGATGACGACGGCCTCGGACTTCATGATCGGCTCGCCGATGACTTCGAGTCCGGCGTTCCGCAGTGAGGTGCCGGTCTCCACGACGTCCGCGATGACCTGGGCGACGCCCAGCTCGATGGCCGTCTCGACGGCGCCGTCGAGGTGGACGACGGACGCGTCGATGCCCTGGTCCGCGAGGGCCTTGGCGACGATTCCCTCGTACGAGGTCGCGATCGTCAGGCCGCCGAAGTCCTCCGGGCCCTTCGCGGTGCCGGGCTTGGTGGCGTACCGGAAGGTCGATCGGGCGAAGCCGAGCTGGAGGATCTCCTCCGCGTCGGCCCCGGAGTCCAGCAGCAGGTCGCGGCCGGTGATGCCGATGTCGAGCTTGCCGGAGCTGACGTAGATCGCGATGTCGCGCGGGCGGAGGTAGAAGAACTCGACCTGGTTCACCGGGTCGACGAGGACGAGCTCCTTGGACTCCTTGCGCTGCTGGTAGCCGGCCTCATGGAGCATCGCCATCGCAGGCCCGGAGAGAGAACCCTTGTTGGGGACGGCGATGCGCAGCATGAGGTCGCTTCCTTCGTGCGGAGTGATTGCGGAGTGCGGTGATTGCGGCGTGCTGGGGTGCTGGACGTCTGGACGTCTGGACGTACGCAGAGAGTGGGACGTGCGGTGTGCGTGAGGCGGGTGCTCAGAGGTGGGCGTAGACGTCGTCGAGTGAGATCCCACGGGCGACCATCATCACCTGAACGTGGTACAGCAGCTGCGAGATCTCCTCGGCGGCGGCTTCCTTGCCCTCGTGCTCGGCTGCCATCCACACCTCGGCTGCCTCCTCGACGACCTTCTTGCCGATGGCATGCACGCCCTTGCCCACCAGTTCGGCGGTACGGGAAGTGGAGGGGTCGCCGTTGGCGGCCTTGAGCTGGAGCTCGGAGAAGAGCTCTTCGAAGGTTTTGTTCGCCATGATGCTGCTAAGAGTACGGGGTCCCCGTCCCCACTCAGCGCCAGGGTTCGCTGACCGTGCGCAGTGTGGTCGCGGTGGCGACAGCCGCGGTGACCGCTTCGTGCCCCTTGTCCTCGTTGGATCCTGCGAGGCCGGCGCGGTCCAGCGCCTGCTCCTCGGTGTCGCAGGTCAGCACGCCGAAGCCGATCGGGACGCCGGTCTCGACCGAGACCTGCGTGAGGCCGCCCGTGACGCCCTGGCAGACATACTCAAAGTGCGGGGTGCCGCCCCTGATGACCACGCCGAGAGCGACGATCGCGTCGTAGCCGCGGCCCGCGAGGACCTTGGCGACCACCGGGAGTTCGAAGCTGCCCGGGACCCGCAGCAGGGTCGGTTCGTCGATGCCCAGCTCGCCCAGGGCGCGCAGCGCGCCGTCGACGAGGCCGTCCATGACCTTCTCGTGCCACTGGGCCGCGATGACGGCCACGCGCAGGTCGCCGCAGTTCTTCACGGTGAGTTCGGGTGCGCCCTTGCCGCTCATGTCTGTCTCTCTCTCGTGCTTCTCGGACCGGAGGCTCCTTCTGCTGTCCCGGTCCTACTGGTTGCCGCAGGCGGACGAGGCGTCCAGCCAGGGCAGGTCGTGTCCCATCCGGTCCCGCTTGGTGCGCAGGTACCGGAGGTTGTGCTCGCCCGCCTGGACGGGCATTGCCTCCCGCCCGGTGACGTCCAGGCCGTGCCGGACGAGGGCGGCGGTCTTCTCGGGGTTGTTGGTCATCAGCCGCAGGCTGCGCACCCCTAGGTCCGCCAGGATCTGGGCTCCGGCGCCGTAGTCGCGCGCGTCGGCGGGGAGCCCGAGTTCCAGGTTGGCGTCGAGGGTGTCGCGGCCGCGCTCCTGGAGCTCGTAGGCACGCAGCTTGGACAGCAGTCCGATGCCGCGCCCCTCATGGCCGCGCAGGTAGACGATGACGCCGCGGCCCTCGCTGGTGACGCGCTCCATGGAGGCTTCGAGCTGGGGGCCGCAGTCGCAGCGCAGCGAGTGGAAGATGTCGCCGGTGAGGCACTCGGAGTGGATGCGCACCAGTACGTCGTCGCCGTCCCCGATCTCCCCGTGCACCAGGGCGACATGCTCGATCCCGTCGGCGATGGAGCGGTAGCCGTACGCGGTGAACTCGCCGTAGGCGGTGGGGAGCCGGACGGTCGCCTCGCGGCGGACCAGCGGTTCGGAGCTGCGGCGGTAGGCGATCAGGTCCCCGATGGAGATGATCGTGAGACCGTGTTTGCGCGCGAACGGCACCAGCTCGGGCAGCCGCAGCATCACCCCGTCCTCCCCCGCGATCTCGACGATCGCGCCGGCCGGGCGCAGACCGGCCAGCCGGGCCAGGTCGACGGCCGCCTCGGTGTGCCCGTTGCGCACGAGCACCCCGCCGGGCCTGGCCCGCAGCGGGAAGACGTGCCCGGGGCGTACGAAGTCCCCGGCGCCGGCCCGGCCGTCGGCGAGCAGCCGCAGGGTGGTCGCACGGTCCGCGGCGGAGATACCGGTGGTGACCCCGTGCGCGGCGCCGGCGTCGACGGAGACGGTGAAGGCCGTCTGCATCGACTCGGTGTTGTTCTCGACCATCTGCGGGAGGTCGAGCCGGGCCAGCTCGTCGCCCTCCATGGGTGCGCAGATCAGTCCCCTGCACTCGCTCATCATGAACGCGACTGTCTCGGGGGTGGCCTTCTCGGCCGCGATGACGAGGTCGCCCTCGTTCTCGCGGTCCTCGTCGTCGACGACCACCACGGGCCGGCCCGCCGCGATGTCGCGTATGGCCTGTTCCACGGGGTCGAGGGAGAGGTTCTCGGCGTTGTCGGTCGAGTACCAGACGGGCTCGGCAGTCATGCTGCTGCTCCTTCCAGGGCCGGCTTGACGCTCGTACGGGAGCGCAGCCACCAGTCGCGCAGGCCCCAGAGGACGAGCGCGAAGTAGACCACGTAGACCAGGCCGGAGAAGGCCAGGCCGCTGTGGAAGGCGAGGGGGACGCCGACGAGGTCGACGAGCAGCCACGCGAACCAGAACTCGACGAGACCGCGCGCCTGGGCGACCATCGCGACCAGGGTGCCGACGAATATGTAGGCGTCGGCCCACGGGCTCCAGGACAGGGAGGGGACGGCGAGGAAGAGAGCGGCCACGGCGACGGTACCGGCCACGGCGCCCGCCAGCAGCAGTCCGCGCTCGCGCCAGCTGGCGAACCGGACGGCGATGCTGCCGTCCTGAGCCTGCTGTCTGCCCCGGGTCCAGGCCCGCCAGCCCCACAGGGCTATCCCGATGACCAGCAGCTGTTTCCCGACTCCGCCGCTGAGATGGGCCGAGGAGTACGCGCCGACGAGGATGACGCCGGACAGGAACTGCGCGGGCCACGTCAGGACCGAGCGGCGCCAGCCGAGGGCGAGCGCGATCAGTCCGATGGTGTTGCCGGTCATGTCGGACCACAGGATGTGCTGGCCGAGCACGGTGAACGCCTCGGTGTTCAGCCAGGTCAGTGCGCTCACTTCAGCTGCCCTCCGGTCCGGGTGTGGCGCGGGTGCCGTCGGCGCCGAGCAGCCGCTCGACGTACTTGGCGAGTACGTCCACTTCGAGATTGACCGGATCGCCCGCCTGCTTGATGCCGAGAGTGGTCACGGCGAGGGTGGTGGGGATGAGGCTGATGGTGAAGTAGTCAGGTCCGGCGTCGACGACGGTGAGGCTGACTCCGTCGACGGTGATGGAGCCCTTCTCCACGACGTACCGGGAGAGGCCGGCCGGGAGCGAGATCTTCACGATCTCCCAGTGGTCGGACGGTTTGCGTTCCACGACGGTGCCGGTGCCGTCCACATGGCCCTGTACGAGGTGTCCGCCGAGGCGGCCCCCGAGCGCCATGGGGCGTTCGAGGTTGACCCGGGTGCCGGTGGCGAGCGCGCCGAGGCTGGAGCGGTTGAGTGTCTCGGCCATGACATCGGCGGTGAACTCGCCACCGCCGGAGTCGACCACGGTGAGACAGACGCCGTTGACGGCGATGGAGTCGCCGTGCTTGGCGTCCTCGGTCACGACCGGTCCGCGCAGGCGGAAGCGGGAGGCGTCGCCGAGGTTCTCGACGGCGGTGACCTCGCCCAGTTCTTCGACGATTCCGGTGAACACGGCGCTCAGCGCTCCTTCGGGGTGGCGGTGATCCGCAGATCGGGGCCGATGCGGACGGTCTCGGTGACGTCGAGTCGCAACGCGTCGGTGATGGTGGTGATTCCGGCGTCGGCGAGGGCCGCGGGGCCCGCGCCGAGGAGGACGGGGGCGAGATAGCCGACGACCCGGTCGACGGCGCCGGCGGCGACGAAGGAGCCGGCCAGTGTCGGTCCCCCTTCGAGGAGTACGGAGCGGACACCGCGCGCGTACAGCTCGGCGAGCAGGGTGTCGACGGCGATACCCGCCCCGTCGTACGGCAGTTGCGCCACCTCGGCGCCGCCTGTTCCGGGGAGCGGGGGCGCGGCGACGCCCTGGCCGACGACGACCAGCGTCGGCGCCGCTCCGTCCAGGACCCGGGCGGTGGGGGTGAGGGAGCGGGCATGGGTGTCCAGGACCACCCGCAGCGGCTGGGTGGCGCCCTCGATACCGCGGACGGCGAGGTGCGGGTCGTCGGTGCGCAGGGTTCCCGAGCCGACGAGGACCGCGTCGGACTCGGCGCGCAGCCGGTGGACGTCGGCGCGGGACTCGGCCGATGTGATCCAGCGGCTCGTCCGGTCGGCGGCCGCGATACGGCCGTCGAGCGTCGCCGCGTACTTCCAGGTCACATGGGGGCGGCCGAGGCGCACCGCGGTGAGCCAGGCGGCGTTGCCCGCTTCGGCCTCGCCGGCGAGCAGACCCCCCGTCACCGTGACGCCGGCCGCGCGCAGAGTGTCGGCGCCGCCGGTGGCCTGCGGGTTGGGGTCGCCGACCGCGTACACCACGCGGGCGACACCGGCGTCGATGAGCGCCCGGGCGCAGGGGCCGGTGCGGCCGGTGTGGTTGCAGGGTTCGAGCGTGACGTACGCGGTGCCGCCGCGCGCCCGGCCGCCTGCCGCCGCGAGTGCGTTGACCTCGGCGTGCGGGCCGCCGGCCCGCTGGTGGAAGCCTTCGCCCGCCGGCTCGCCCGCCGCGTCGAGGATGACGCACCCGACGACGGGGTTGGGGCTGGTGGATCCGAGTCCGCGTGCTGCGAGCGCGATGGCTCGGCGCATGGCGTCGGCCGCCTGCGGCGACGGAACGGCTGCGGTGGCCACCGGGTCCTCCTGCCTCTTCGGGCACGGACTCCGGGGCCTGTCGATGACGACAGAGAGCGGGACCACACAGGAACGCCGGGGCCGGGGGACGGTTGTGTCGGGACGACAAACCACCGGTTACGGCGTACCAATACGGCCCGCCGCGCACTGCCTCCCATCCGGACTTTCACCGTCGGTCCAGGAATCACACCTGGTCAACCGCCCACTGGATGCGGACGGGTCGCGGACTATAACCGCCGGTTCGGAATTACACCGACCCCGGAGTGCGCTGCTGCTGGTACAGGGCAAGTCTGCCACGTCCGGCCGTCGGCCATGCGGGCCACCTCATGTGGCCTGGCTCACAGAAGCTGCGACCAGCCGGTCACCGTCCGTGCCGGGCGGCACAGTTCAGCCGCCGAACAGATCGTCCTGCGCCGCGTCCCGCGCGGTCAGCAGTGCGCCGTGCAGCACTGCCGCGCCGCCGAGCGTCCCCGCGCGCACTTCGGTACGCAGTGGGGACAGGGCGGCCAGATGCCGTTCCACCCGGGCCGCGAGGTCCGCGCCTCCAGCGTGGCCGATCTCGCCGCCCAGCACCACACAGCCAGGGTCGACCACGGCGACGACGGCTGCGGCGCCGAGGGCGATATATCCGGCCAGCGCCTCCAGAAAGTCCTCGCCGCGCCGGCCCGCCGACGGGGCGGCCCGTACGGCGGCGGCGGCCGCGGGTTCCCGTGGCTCCGGCACCGCCGTGACGGCGTGCCGCTCGGCGAGCGCGCAGACCGCGGCGCTGCCGGCCAGTCCGTGGAACCCGTCGCCGCAGTCGGTGGCCGACGGGAGCCCCTTGCCGGGCACCGGGAGGAAGCCGATCTCCCCCGCGCCGCCCGACGCGCCCCGGCGCAGCTTCCCTTCGAGGACGAGGGCGGCGCCGACACCGTGGCCGAGCCAGAGCATGACGAAGGTGCCGAGCCCGCGGGCCGCGCCGCTCCGCTGCTCGGCGAGGGCGGCGAGATTGGTCTCGTTCTCGACCAGGACCGTGGCGGGCAGCCGCTCCTGGAGCGCGCCGACCAGGCTGCGGTGCCAAGCGGGCAGGCCGCGTGCGCTGCGGAGTTCGCCGGTGGCCGGGTCGATGAGGCCCGGAGCGCCGATGCCGACGCTGTGCAGTCGGGCGGCGCCTGCCTGCCGCACGGTTCGCTCCAGCAGGGCGGCCGCCTCCTCCACTGCGTCAGCGGGGCCGGGTCCCGCGCCGTCGCCGACGGGCAGCGCGGCCTCGGCGAGCACTGCGCCGAGCAGGTCGGTGACGACCACGGCGACGCTTCCGGTCCGTACGTCGAGAGCCGCGAGGTGCGCCCGGTCGGCCACGATTCCGTACAGCCGGGCGTTCGGACCGCGCCGCTCCGCGCCCGTCTCGCCGACGACGCAGATCAGCCCGGCCGCCTGCAGCCGCTCCACGAGGTCGGCGACGCTCGGCCGGGAGAGCCCGGTGAGCGTCTTGAGCTGCCCGGCCGTCAGGGGGCCCTCTTCCTGGAGCAGACCGAGGGCGATGCGGTCGTTGACGGCCCGTGCGGTGATCGAGGAGGCGGGCATGGCCGGGATCCTTCCAGATCTATTTATCAGGCAGGTTGCCTGATAGTTTACGTCCCGGTCCGCACGCAGCGGTGCGCGGGGGCCGCATCAGGGGTACGGGACAGCGACACGACGCTCGGGGAGGGCGCATGACCGGCGAGGCGGGCTTCAGCCTGCGCAGAGTAAAGCGGGGGCGGTACGCCCTGGCCGCCGTGTTCTGCGTGCATGGCGCGGTGACCGGCAGCTTCGCGACCCGCGTCCCCTGGATCCAGGAGCACGCCGGGTTGAGCGCGGGCCAGCTCGGCCTCGCGCTGGCCTTTCCCGCGATCGGATCGTCGCTGCTGATGCCGGTCTCGGGTGCGGTCACCCACCGGTTCGGGGCCCGCAACGCGCTGCGCGGACTGCTCGTGCTGTGGACGCTGGCACTGGCGCTGCCCGCGTTCGCTCCGAACCTGGTCACGCTCTGCGCCGTGCTCTTCTTCTACGGCGCCGCCGCGGGCATGGCGGACGTGGCGATGAACGCGCTGGGGGTCGAGACGGAGAACCGGCTCGGCCGGTCCATCATGTCCGGGCTGCACGGCATGTGGAGCGCAGGCGCCCTGATCGGGTCGGCAGCGGGCACACTCGCCGCCCATCTGGGCAGCGATGCCCGGCTCCACCACTGCGTCGCCGCCGCGGCCCTCACCGTACTGGGGCTCGCCGCCTGCCAGGGGGTACTCGACCTGCGGAGCACGGCGCACGACACCGCGCCGCCGCGCTTCGCGCTGCCGCCCAGGACCGCGCTGGTCATCGGTGCTGTCGGCTTCTGTGCGGTCTTCGCGGAGGGCGCGAGCCTCGACTGGTCGGCGGTCTTCCTGCGGGACACGTTGGGCACATCGGCGGGCGTCGCCGCCGGATCCACCACCGCCTTCTCGCTCACCATGGCGGTGGCCAGACTCGCCGGGGACCGGGTGGTCGACCGCTTCGGCGCGGTACGTACGGTGCGCTCGGGCGGGGTCCTGGCCACGCTGGGCGGGCTGCTGGTGGTACTGGCTCCCAGTCCCTGGGCTGCGATGGGCGGTTTCGCGCTGATCGGGCTCGGAGTCGCGGTGGTCGTCCCGCTGGCCTTCGCGGCGGCCGGGCGGAGCGGCCCCAGGCCCAGCCAGGCCATCGCAGGCGTCGCCACCGTCACGTACACCTCGGGGCTCATCGCGCCGTCGGCGATCGGCGGGATCGCCGACGCGACCTCACTGGTGGGCTCCTTCATCCTGGTGACGGTGCTGGCGTTCGGCCTGGTGCTGGCCGCGGGTGTGCTGCGCTCGGCGAACCGGGTGGTGGCGGCGGGGGCGGCCGGGGCGGAACAGGGGGCCCGCGACCCCGGCGCCGCGGGCCCGGCCTGATCCGGACGAACGGCCCGTACCGAATCCGCCCATGAGGTCAGCCGTGCAATCAACTCATCGGTCTGCCCGGTGGGTTCAGCCCGCGATCGAGTCCAGCTGTTCGGCGGCGGGCCGCAGTGCCCACAGGTCGCCGCCGGGCGGGGTCTGGAGCTGCGGGAGCGCGGCCCTCGCCCTGGTGTCACCGGCGTCGGCCGCCGCGTGCACGATGTCGCTCGCCGCGTACCGCTGGAAGTCCAGCTCGGGGTACGGCCAGCCGGACGCCCCGGTGGCCGCGGGGAGCAGCAGATCGACCGCCTTGAACAGGGTCTGCCCCTGCGGCCCCCGGTAGTGCCAGAGGTCCGCTCCGACGTGCTGCCCGATGGCCGCGAGCCGTGTGTAGGCCACCAGGTCGAAGGTCGAGTAGTGCCAGCTGCGGGTCCGCGCGAGTTCCTGCGGCTGGGTTCCGTCGGCCGCGATCTGGGCGTCGATCCGCTTGTGCCGGGCGTCCAGGACGGTCCTGCGGGCCAGCGCCCGGTCGCCGGTGGCCAGGGCGAGCCCGGCGACCTGCATGTCCATGAAGGTGCCGTGGTTGTTCTCGGCCGCCGACTCCTCCTTGCCGAAGTCCGAGCCGGTGAGCCAGCCGAGGAAGTCCTTGTTCCAGCTGCTCATCCCGGTCCGGTCGCCGGCGGTCCAGCCCGGGGCGCCGGTGTCGAGGACCGCGATGGCGTCGAGGACGCTGGTGTACTGCTGGGAGAAGTCGATGATGCCGATGGCACGGCCGTCGTACTTGCAGGGGATGAACTGCCCGTGGTCGAGGTCCGGGTTCATCCGGGTCGCCGGGTCGACGAACCAGGTGCGCAGGATCTCGGCGGCGTGCTCGGCGTACGCCTTACGGCCGGTGTAGTACCAGGCGAGGCTGAGGCTGGTGACGGAGTTGAAGACCTTGCCGAGGTCGGGCCGGTCGGTGCCGGTGTCGACCTCGGGGTTGCGCTCGCCGTCGCGCTGGACGTACGGGCAGCCCCACGGGTTGTCGGCGGTCTTGGGCTGGGACGGCCACCAGTACGGGGCCTGGCTCAGATAGTCGTGCGGGTCGCCGCCGGGTGCGGGCTTCGTCTTGTCGGTCACCGTCCACGGCCCCTGACCGAGCCAGCTGTCCGCTGTCGCGGTCAGCTCCCTGACCGGTTTCCGGAGCGCCGGGTCGCCGTGGTCGAGGCGGATCCGGGCCTGCTGGAGCCGCCGGCCGTCCATCACTGCGGTCCTGGGGACCTTCGGTGCCGGGCTGGAATGAGAGGCCGCGGCCGATGAGGCGGCCGGGACGAGCACGGCCGCCAGCGTGACCGCGGCGGTGATCAGGGCGCCCAGGCGCCTTCGGGGCCTTCGGCCGGCGGTGACACCCGCGTCGGACAGTTCCATCAAAACTCCCCTCACACGTCACGTATATGAACAGCGTTCATGAACGAAACCGTCGTGAGCGTAGAGGCGCCCGTCCCGTGTGGCAATGCCCGGGACAGACAAGGCTCCGGGCCGACATGGCCCGGGGCCGACAAGGCGGACCGGAGCCGCTTTCCCGGCGGTAAAGGGAGGTCCGGGGTCCGGATTAACATTGCTCTGGCCATTTCTGCCGCGAAGTGCACGATCAGCTGCCAGGCGAGACAGAGAATCAGCAGAGAACTGAACGAATTGGAGCGATTCATGGGCGGCCTGGGCGTGCGCTGGACCTTGCACGGGGACGGGAAGACCCCCGCTCCAGGGGCGGTCGTACGGCCCGACGAACGGCTGACCTGGCCGCGCACCGCCGGACTCGGCGCACAGCACGTCGTGGCGATGTTCGGTGCGTCGTTCGTGGCGCCCGTCCTGATGGGGCTCGACCCGAACCTCGCGATCATGATGTCCGGTGTCGCGACCATGATCTTCCTGCTCGCCACCCGCGGCCGGGTCCCCAGCTATCTGGGCTGTTCGCTCTCTTTCGTGGGCGTCGCGGCGACCATCCGCGCCACCGGAGGCAGCAGCGCCACCGTCACCGGCGCGGTGTTCGTCGTCGGTGCGGTCCTCTTCGCGGCGGGTCTCGCCGTCCAGCGGTTCGGCGCGCGGATCATCCATGCCGCGATGCCGCCGGTGGTCACCGGTGCGGTCGTCATGCTGATCGGCTTCAACCTGGCGCCGGTGACCGCGTCCACGTACTGGCCGCAGGACCAGTGGACCGCGCTCCTGGTGATGCTCTTCACCGGCCTCGCCGTCGTCTGCCTGCGCGGCTTCTGGTCCCGGATCGCGATCTTCCTGGGGCTGGTCTTCGGATACGGCCTCTCCTGGCTGTCCGACCAGGTCTTCGGGAGGATCCACTCGGTCGACTCGGCCGGAAAGGTCACCGACCACTGGCGTCTCGACCTCTCCGGTGTTGGCCACGCGGACTGGGTCGGGCTGCCGTCCTTCCACGCCCCGAGTTTCCAGTGGTCGGCGATCCTCGTCGCGCTGCCCGTCATCATCGCGCTGATCGCCGAGAACGCCGGGCACGTCAAGGCCGTCGGAGAGATGACCGGCTCGAACCTGGACGGCAAGCTGGGCACCGCCATCGCCGCCGACGGTGTCGCCTCCATGCTCTCCACCGGTCTGGGCGGTCCCCCCAACACCACGTACTCCGAGAACATCGGCGTGATGGCCGCGACCCGTGTGTACTCCACCGCCGCGTACTGGGCGGCCGCCTGCTTCGCGCTGCTCTTCGGCCTGTGCCCCAAGTTCGGCGCCGTGGTGGCCGCTATCCCCGGCGGTGTGCTCGGGGGGATCACCGTGATCCTCTACGGGATGATCGGACTGCTCGGCGCGCAGATCTGGATCAACGGCAAGGTGGATCTGCGCAATCCGCTGAATCTCGTGCCGGCGGCCGCGGGCATCATCATCGGTGTCGGCGGCGTCTCACTGAAGATCACGAACAACTTCCAGCTCAGCGGGATCGCGCTCGGCACCATCGTGGTCATCACCGGTTACCACGCGCTGCGGGCCATGGCACCGCCGCACCTCAAGTCGCAGACGCCGCTGCTTGACTCGGGCACCTCCTCGTACGAGCGGACGGAGGGCGGCACGGGGCCGGAGCACGGCAACGACGCCTAGAGCTTTCCGGCTTCGCCCGTTCTGAGGAAGTACGGGCGTGATGCCGCCGTCCGGAGGCCCGCTGCTGCCAGGCTGCCCCCATGACACAGACGGAACAGCGCGCGGCCCGGCCCGTCCCGGCCCGGCGGTCGGTCGACGGTGTGACGGCCAGGATGCGGGCCCTGCGCTCGTCGTGGCCGGCCACGGACGGGGTGGCGGTCTTCAACAACATCTATCTGACCGTCACCGAAGAGGTCGGACAGCGCATCGGGGGACAGCAGTTCCCCGATCCGCGCCGCGCCACGACGCTCGACGTGGTGTTCGCGGAGCGCTATCTGGCCGCGGTCGACGCGGTGGGTGGCGGGCACAGGCCGCCCGCCTGCTGGCGGCCGCTCTTCCAGTACCGCCACCACCCCGGCGTACGGCCGCTGCAGTTCGCGCTCGCGGGCATCAACGCGCACATCGGCCACGATCTGGCGCTCGCCGTCATCGAGGCCTGCCGTCTCCTCGGCTGCGAACCCGGCGCGCTGGAAGGGGACTTCAACCGGGTCGGCGAGATCCTCGAACGGCTGGAGGAGCGGATCCGCGAGGAGCTGATGCCGGGACCGGACCTCCTGGAGATCATCGACCCGCTCACCCATCTGATCGGCTCGTGGAGCCTGGAGCGCGCCCGCGACGCCGCATGGTCGGCCGCCCTGATTCTGTGGAGCCTGCGGGAACTACCAGTGCTCGCCGAGGAGTTCAGAAAGGGGACGGACGCGAGTGCCGGCCTGGTCGGCCGGTATCTGCTCACTCCCCTGCGCTGACCTGACCGGCAGCGCCGGCTCTCCCGACGAAGGAGCACACCCATGGCGATTCCGCTCGGTCTCGGCCTTCCTCAGATGAAGCAGTACGCCATCGGACGTGATGTCCCGGCGGTGGCTCGCGCGGCCGAGGAGACCGGTTTCGAATCGCTGTGGGTCTTCGAGCGGATCCTCTTCCCGGAGCCCGCGACCCAGGGTCTTTACGGCATCCCGGGGCTGCCCTGGCCCGAGCAGTACCGCTCGGTGGCCGATCCCCTGGTGACCCTGACACTGGCCGCCGCGGCGACCGGCCGGGCGCGGCTGGGCACCAGTGTGCTGGTGGCGCCGCTGCATGTGCCCTTCCAGCTGGCCCGCTCCCTCGCCTCGCTCGACGCGGCGAGCGGCGGCCGGGTCGTGGCCGGGATCGGGACGGGCTGGTCGACCGACGAGTACGCGGCGGCGGCCGTGGCCCCGTTCGCGAAGCGAGGCGCGTTCCTGGACGAACTGCTCGATGTGTTCGAAGCGGTGTGGGGCCCCGATCCGGTGGCGTACGAAGGGGAGTTCACCACCATCGCGCCCGCCGTGGTCGGCCCCAAACCGGCCCGCCCGATCCCGGTCCGGCTGCCGGCCGGCGGCCCGCGCGCGATCCGGCGTCTTGTCGACCGGGCGGACGGCTGGATGCCGGTCGCCCTCGGGCCCGGCGCCCTGGCCGATGAGTGGCGGAAGATCCAGGACCTGGCGGGCGAACGGGGCCGCGAGCGGCCGCTGACCGCGACGGTCCGGGTCAACGCGACGCACAGCGTGAAGCCGTACGAGGGCGGGGACCGCAAGCCGTTCCGGGGCAGCACCGCGCAGATCGTCGAGGACCTGGCGGCCCACGCGGAGACCGGGGTGGCCACCGAGTTCCTGCTCGACCTCCAGAGCACGATGCGTGACGCGCATGAACTGACCGACGTGGCCGCCGAGGTGTACGCGGCGGCCCGCGCGGCCGGCATCTGACCGGGCCGACCTGGCGGACGGGGCGCGGCCTCCCCCGGAACCCCCGGGGAGGGGCTCAGGGGGAGGCCGGCGGGGAGAGCAGGGGCGCTCTCCCCGAGGGCTCAGTCCTCGGGCAGTTCGACCGGCGCGATCTCGTCGTACAGGTCGCCGGGCCCTGGGTTGGCCGCGTCGGTCGTACCGCCGAAGTGATGCATGACGCCCCAGACCGCGTTGAGCGCGGTCTGCACGGCGCCCTCGGCCCAGCCGGCCGTCCAGGAGATGTCGTCGCCCGCGAGGAACAGCCCGCGCCGGTCCTCGGGCAGCCGGTCCTGCATGAAGTGGGTGAACAGCCGCCGCTGGTAGCGGTAGTGGCCGGGCAGGTTGGCCTTGAACGCGCCCATGAAGTAGGGCTCGTCCTCCCAGGAGACGGTGACCGGGTTGCCGATGATGTGCCGGCGGATGTCCACCTTCGGGTAGATCTCCCCGAGCGACTTCAGCATGACCTCCATCCGCTCGTGCGCGGAGAGCGGCAGCCACTTGAGGCTGTCGTCGCACCAGGTGTACGAGAGGCAGATCGTGGCGGGCCGGTCCGGCCCGTCGTCCAGCAGGTAGGTGCCACGCGTCATCCGGTCGGTGAGCGTCATCGACATGGTGTCGCGGCCGGTCGGGTTCCCGTTGTCGTCCAGGGCCTCGTCGAGCCAGAAGGGCCGGTCCACCGGGACGAACAGCTTGGACGACTCCATGTAGTGGGTGCGCTCCATCGCCGTCCAGTGGTCGATGGGGAAGAGCGCGTCGTCGCAGTCGATCTTGGAGAGCAGCATCCAGGACTGTGCAGTGAAGACCGCGGCCGGGTAGGTGCGTATGTCGCCGGACGCGTCGGTGACGGTGATGCGGTTACCCGCCGTGCGGTGCAGCCGGGTCACCGCCGGGCGGGGCTCCCCGCCGTGCAGCGACGCGAGCGAGGTGCCGGACGGCCAGTGGACGGTCTTCTGCGGTTCGCGGTCCCAGAGCCGCAGCGGCAGCTGCTGCGAGCCCCCGACGATCCCGCGGTGGTGGTCGTCCGCCTCGGTGTAGACGACCCGGAGGATCTCCAGGATGGAGTTGGGGAAGTCGGTGTCCCAGCCGCCCGTCCCGAAGCCGACCTGGCCGAAGATCTCGCGGTGCCGGAACGAGGAGAACGCCTCGGACCCGCAGAGGAAACCGTAGAACGTCTGGTCGTCCAGCTGTTCGACGAGCCGCGCCCAGATCTCCCGGATCCGCGGTACGTCGCGCTCGCGCAGGGCCCGGTTCATGTCGGAGAAGTCCGCGCCCTCCTCCAGGCAGGCGTTCCAGGCGTGCATCACATCGCGGTAGACCTGCGGAAGGTCGTCCACGGATGTGGCGTAGTGCGACTCGCCCTTGAGGTCGACCACCGTCGAAGGGGTGCCGGGGGCCAGCGGGTTGGGGAAGGTCTTCGTCTCGAGGCCCACCAGGTCGATGTAGTGCTGGAGCGCCGTGGAGGACGGAGGGAAGCGCATGGCCCCCAGTTCCGCGGTGAGCGAGGGGTCGCAGCCGTCGAAGCCCACGGTGCGCAGCCGTCCGCCGATCTGGTCGGCCTCGTACACCACCGGCTTGAGGCCCATCTTCATCAGCTCATACGCGGTGATGATCCCCGAGAGCCCGCCACCGATGACGGCGACCTCGGTGCCGTGCGCCGTGGCGGGTATCTGGCCGAGGCCCGCCGGGTGCGCGAGGAAGTCGTCGTAGGCGTAGGGGAAATCCGGTCCGAACATGGTGATCGGCGGCTGGCCGTCGGCGTGCTGAACGGCGGTGTTGGGCACCGTGGACGTCATGGGGTACGGGCTCCTTGCACGGAAAAGAGTGGCGGAAGCGGCTGAAGTGGCCGAAGTTCTGAAGTGCTGGTGCAGGGGGCGGCCCGGGCGGGCTCAGACCAGCGAGCGGTAGAGGTCCGGGCGGCGGTCGCGGAGATACGGGTTGTTCTCGCGCGAGGCGCGCAGCAGCGCGGGGTCCGCGTCGCCGGTGATCAGCTCCGTGCCGCGTCCGGCACGGGCGCGGACGGTCCCGTCAGGGCCTGCCAGACAGCTGAGGCCGACGAACTCGAAGTCGCCCTCGGGGCCGGTGCGGTTGACGTACGCGATGTACAGCTGGTTCTCGAAGGCGCGGACCGGCACCAGGGACTCGGCGACGAACTGGAAGGGGTGCATCTGGGCGGTGGGGACCAGGAGCAGATCGGTACCGGCGAGTGCGTGCGCCCGGACGTTCTCCGGGAACTCCACGTCGTAGCAGATCATGATGCCGATCCGGAGTCCGGCCAGCTCCGCCTGGACGACGGGGGTGTCTCCCGGCGTGAACCACTTCTGCTCGAAGCAGCCGAAGAGGTGGGTCTTGCGGTAGTTGGCCAGCGAGTGACCATCGGCGCCGATGAGCTGGGCCGCGTTGTGGATCCGCTCTCCATTGCGTTCGGGGTAGCCGTAGAGCACCGCGATCCCGTGGCGTACCGCGGTGTCCGAGACGGCCCGCGCGCTCGCACCGTCGGCGGGCTCGGCCAGCCGGGGCACGTCGTCACCGATCGCGTATCCGGTGAGGAAGAGTTCGGGGCAGACCAGCAGTCCGGCGCCGGAGGCCGCGGCGCGGTCCGCTGCCTCGTCCAGCGCGGTGAGGTTCCCCGCGACGTCGCCGGGGCGGCCGGAACTCTGGAGCAGGGCGGTGCGCAGCGGCGGCATGGCAGACCTCGGACGGTAAAGGAAGGGGATTGTGGGGACAGACCGACGGTACGTTCAGCAGCTCCGAACGGACAAGGCGCGTCCATTGCGCATCGCCGCACGATTCGTTGCGTCTCGGTGCCCGCTGATGGCGATCCGTTGCGTGCCCCGCGAGACGGGCCTCCGGCGGAGCCGGGACGGCGCACGGCGGCGTCCCGGCCGTCCGTCACCGGGGACAGCCAGCGGGGCACCAGGTCAGGGCTCCGCGGCGCACTCGATTCCGCTGCGGGCGAACCCGGAGCCCGGAGGTGATGGACTGGCAAAGACGGGGTAAGCGAGCGGGAGGACTGAGGAGCCGCCCGTGGTTGTCATGGATTCGCCGTTGGCAGACAGTGCCACGGCCCGCGATGCCGCCAGCCGATTTCTGTCCCAGAACTGCCCCTGGGCCGATGTCGACGCTGTGCTGCTCGTGATCAGCGAACTCGTCGCCAACGCGGCACGTCACACCGCGGGCTGGTGGCACCTGAGGCTGAGCGCCGAGCCCGGCGTGCTGACGGTGGAGATGGACGACGACAGCCCGGAGCACCCCGTCGCCCGTGAGCCCGACTTCACGGGAGGCGGCGGGTTCGGGTGGCACATGGTGCTGCGGCTGGCCGGGCGGGTCGAGATCAGCCCGCGCCCATCCGGCAAGACGGTCCGGGCGATCTGGTCGCATCCGGCGGCCGGGCCCGCGGCTGTCTGAGACAACCCGCGGGTGGCGGGACGGCATGGGGCTCCCTCTCCCCCGGCTCCTGGTGGTCACTCCGGGCCGGGCAGCTCCGTCCGCAGCTGTGCGGTGATCCGCGGAGGGGGACACCGGGCCACGAGGAATACGAGAGGACGCGGCGGAGCGCGGAAACGCCGGAGCCGGCCCCCGGGCGTACGGGGGGCGGCTCCGGTGTCGGTACGGTCAGCCCCAGCTGGCGTGCAGCGGCTTGCCCTCGGCGTATCCGGCGGCGCTCTGCACCCCGACGATCGCCTTCTCGGCGAACTCGTCCAGGGTGTTGGCACCGGCGTAGGTGCAGGAGGAGCGGACGCCCGCGATGATCGAGTCGATCAGGTCCTCGACGCCCGGGCGGGCCGGGTCGAGAAACATCCGCGAGGTGGAGATGCCCTCCTCGAACAGGCCCTTGCGGGCGCGGTCGTAGGCCGACTCCTCGCTCGTACGGTTGCGGACGGCGCGGGCCGACGCCATCCCGAACGACTCCTTGTACCAGCGGCCGTCGGCAGCCTGCTGGATGTCACCCGGGGACTCGTACGTCCCGGCGAACCAGGAGCCGATCATGACGTTCGACGCACCGGCGGCCAGCGCCATCGCCACATCACGCGGGTGCCTGACCCCGCCGTCGGCCCAGACGTGCTTGCCGAACTTCCGCGCCTCCGTGGCGCATTCGAGTACGGCGGAGAACTGCGGGCGGCCCACGCCGGTCATCATCCGGGTGGTGCACATGGCGCCGGGGCCCACACCGACCTTGATGATGTCGGCGCCGGCCTCGATGAGATCGCGTACGCCCTCGGCGGCCACGATGTTGCCCGCGACGATCGGCACCCGCGGGTCGAGTGCCCGGACCGCCCTGACCGCGGCGATCATCGACTCCTGGTGGCCGTGCGCGGTGTCCACGACGATCGTGTCGGCACCGGCGTCGAGCAGCTGCTTGGCCTTGCCCGCGACATCGCCGTTGATGCCGACGGCGGCGGCGATGCGCAGCCTGCCGTGTGCGTCGACGGCCGGGCTGTAGAGGGTGGCGCGCAGCGCGCCCCGACGGGTCAGGATGCCGACCAGCCTGCCGTCCGTGTCGACGGCGGGGGCGTAGCGGCGGTTGGCGCCGTCGAGCCGGTTGAACGCCTCACGCGGGTCGATGTCCGCGTCGAGGAGCACCAGGTCCTTGGACGACATGACTTCGGACAGCTGGGTGAAGCGGTCGACGCCCGCCAGGTCCTCGTCGGTCACGACACCGACCGGCCGGCTGTCCTCGTCCACCACGACACCCGCGTTGTGGGCGCGCTTGGGCAGCAGGGACAGCGCGTCGGCGACGGTCTGCGTCGGGGCGAGCACGATGGGCGTGTCCAGCACGAGGTGGCGCGTCTTCACCCAGGAGATGACCTCGGTGACGACCTCGATCGGAATGTCCTGCGGGATGACGACCAGGCCGCCGCGCCGGGCGACGGTCTCGGCCATCCGGCGGCCGGCGATGGCCGTCATGTTCGCGACGACGAGCGGGATGGTGGTGCCGGTGCCGTCGGGGGCGGACAGATCGACGCCCTGACGGGATCCGACAGCGGAATGGCTCGGCACCATGAACACATCGTCGTACGTCAGGTCGTACGGCGGCTTCAGATCATTGAGGAAACGCATACTAACTCTCTCACCTGCGGTTATACAGAATGGGCGGGCGGGAAGTCAGCGCCGTCCGGCACAGGATCAGGCTGCGGCTCCTAGGCCATCATCGCCGATGGGACCCTGGCTGGCGAATGCGCGCCCCCTCTTCTGTGGCTTCCACCAGGGACAGGGCGGGGCGGCTCGTATGTTCGGCCGAACCGGCCGGGGGGTGCGCCACCGCGGGGCTCGGAGGGGTCCGTCCGGTCAGCCCCGGTCCTCAAGCACCTCTCGCGCGGCACGCGCGCCGGAGGCGAGGGCGCCCTGCACGGACCCCGTGGCGCGGTGGTCCCCGCACACATGGCGCCCGGGGGACACCCGCGTCGTGCGGCTCAGCGGCCACGGCGCGGTCATGGCGGGGAGAGCGCCCTCCACCGTGTACGGGGCGAGGAGTTCCCAGGACGAGGTGTCGGTGCGGTACACCTCGTCGAGCACGGCGCGCAGCCTCTCCTCCTCCCCCGGTCCGCCGGGGCCGAGGACCGATGTGGCGACCAGGGAGCGGTCGGCCGGGGCGTAGGTGGGCGCGACCTCGCTCGGTACGCAGGTGTTGAGGAAGCGCCGCGCGCTGTCGACCAGCAGGGTCGGCTCGTGCAGCGGCGGCTGCGGGGCCGCGTGGTAGTAGGTCGTGACGGTACGGGTGTCCGGTACGACGAGGCCGGGCAGCAGCCGGGCCGCCGCGCCGGGCCCGGTCGCGACCACCACACAGGGAGCGTGCAGCTCGGTGCCGTCAGGCAGCTCGACTCCCTCGTCCGTGAGCGCCCGCACGGGGGTGCCGGGGCTCAGTACCCCCGGCGGCAGCGCGCCCGCGAGCTGAGCCGGCACGGCGCCGATCCCGGCCGCGGGCAGGCACTGAGTGCCCCGGAGCATGCTGCGCCAGAGCAGATGGAAGAAGCGCGACGAGGTTTCGAGGCTGTCCTCCAGGAAGACACCCGACAGGAAGGGCCGGAAGAACGCGTCGATGAGTCGCTCGGAGATCCCCGCGTCGGCGAGCGCCGTGCGGGTCGTACGGTCCGCCGAGCGCTTCACCGCGCTGACCGGGCCGAACAGATCGCGCGCGGAGAGCAGCCCGAGCGCCAGGAGGTCGCGGCGGCCCGCGACCGGCCGCAGCGACAGCAGGTCCACCGCCACGCCCGGCCGCCGGGTCGGGTCGCTGAACCGAAGCCGCCCCGACGGCGTGTGCACCAGGGCTCCTGGCGTGAAGGGGCGCAGTCGCAGTCCCCGGAGCCACATGCGCTGTTTGACCTGGGGGTACGAGGTGTTGAAGACCTGGAAGCCCCGGTCGAGGAGGAATCCCTCGTGCCGGTCCGTGCGCATTCTGCCGCCGGGCGTGTCCGATGCCTCCAGCAGGCTCACGGACAGACCCTCCCGGCACAGATCAGCGGCGCAGGCGAGGCCGGCAAGTCCGGCGCCGATCACGATGACATCGCGGCGCCGGCCCGGGTGGTCCGTCATGGGGTGGCAACCCTTCACTCGTCCGGACTTCAGTACACGTCCTCGGGGCGTATTTCTCTCCCCGGTGGCGGTGGGACGTCGGCCGGGGGCGCCCGGCGATGACAGCCTGCGGGCCGCCGGGGCCGGGCCCCGGGAGAAGCAGGAACAGTGGGAGGAGCCGAACCAGTAGAGGATGGAAGCAGCGCAGAAGCCATGAAAGCGACAGGATGCGGAGGCTTCCATGAGCGACGGTGAAGCGGCACCCGCCCCGGGCTCACCCGCACTGCACTGCCTGGTCACCGGGGCGACCGGCTACATCGGTGGCCGACTGGTGCCCGAACTGCTCGACGCCGGCCACCGCGTCCGCTGTCTGGCCAGGAACCCGGACAGACTGCGGGACCACCCCTGGGCCGGACGGGCGGAAGCCGTACGGGGCGATGTCACCGATGCCGCGTCGGTGGCCGCGTCCATGCGGGGCATCGACGTGGCGTACTACCTGGTGCACGCGCTGAACACCGGCTCCGGCTTCGAGGAGACGGACCGCAGCGCGGCCAGGATCTTCGGCGAGCAGGCCCGGGCCGCCGGGGTCCGGCGCATCGTCTATCTGGGCGGCCTCACCCCCGACGGCGTACCGGAGCAGGATCTCTCACCGCATCTGCGCTCGCGGGCCGAGGTCGGCCGGATCCTCATCAGGTCGGGGGTGCCGACCACCGTGCTGCGCGCCGCCGTCATCATCGGCTCCGGGTCCGCGTCCTTCGAGATGCTGCGGTATCTCACCGAGCGGCTGCCGGTCATGGTCACGCCGAGCTGGGTCAGCACCCGGATCCAGCCGATCGCCGTCCGCGACGTGCTGCGGTATCTGGTCGGCAGCGCCCTCATGCCGGGCGATGTGCACCGTTCCTTCGACATCGGGGGCCCCGACATCATGACGTACCGCGACATGATGTGCCGGTTCGCCTCGGTCGCCGGTCTCCCGAACCGGCTCATCCTGCCGGTGCCGATGCTGTCGCCCCGCCTGTCCAGCCACTGGATCGGCCTGGTCACCCCGGTGCCGCGCTCGCTCGCCCGGCCGCTCGCCGAGTCGCTGCGCTACGAAGTCGTGTGCCGCGAACACGACATCGCGCGGTATGTGCCGGACCGTCCCGGAGTGCCGTTCAGCTTCGACCAGGCGCTCCGGCTGGCGCTCCAGCGGGTCCAGGACGCCCAGGTCACCACCCGCTGGTCGTCCGCCTCGCTGCCCGGCGCCCCGAGCGATCCGCTGCCCACCGACCCCGGCTGGGCGGGCGGCAGCCTCTACACGGACCGGCGCCAACTCACCATGGACGCACCCCCGGAAGCGCTCTGGCGGATCGTCGAGGGCGTCGGTGGCGACAACGGCTGGTACTCCTTCCCGCTCGCCTGGGCCGTCCGCGGCTGGCTGGACCGGCTGGCCGGCGGGGTAGGTCTGCGCCGCGGACGAAGGGACGCCCAGCGGCTCAGGGTCGGCGACTCGCTCGACTTCTGGCGGGTCGAGGCGATCGAGCCGGGCCGGCTGCTGCGGCTGCGGGCCGAGATGCGGCTGCCCGGGCTCGCCTGGCTGGAGATGTCCGTGGACCAGGACGGCCGGGGGCGCACCCGCTACCGGCAGCGCGCCCTCTTCCACCCCCGGGGACTGCTCGGACACGCGTACTGGTGGAGTGTCGCGCCCTTCCATGCCGTCGTCTTCGGAGGAATGGCCCGCAATATCGCCGGGGCGGCCGACCGCGCGAGCTGGCCGGCCCCCGATGAACCCCGGACGAGCCCGGGCCGGCCGGGACGGATTCCCCCCGACGAGGAGTGACACATGAGCGTGTCGGTCGCCCTGTTCACCGCCAACCTCCGGCTGCATGACAATCCGCCGCTGCGCGCGGCCCTCGCGTCGGCGGACGAGGTGGTGCCGCTGTTCGTCCGCGACCGGGTCATCGAGTCGGCGGGCTTCGCCACGCCCAACCGGCAGGCGTTCCTGGCCGACTGCCTGGCCGGCCTCGACGCGGGGCTGCGGAAGCGCGGCGGCCGGCTCGTCGTACGGTCGGGCGACGTCACCACTGAGGTCTGCCGGGCGGCCGCGGAGACGGGCGCCGCCGAAGTGCATATGGCGGCCGGGGTCAGCGCCTACGAGCAGCACAGGGAGGACCGGCTGCGCGCGGCGCTGGAGGCGGACGGCAGGCGGCTGCACGTCCACGACGCGGTGATCACGGCGGTGCCGCCGGGTGCGGTCACCCCCGCCTCCTCGGACCACTTCGCGGTGTTCACCCCGTACTTCAAACGCTGGTCGGAGGAGCGGCTGCGCACCGTCCAGGGCGCGCCGCGCACGGTACGGGTGCCCGGGGCCGCCCTGTCCGACCGGCTGCCGTCGCGCACGGACGTGTCCGGGGTCTCGGAAGGACTCGCCGTCGGCGGCGAGCGCGAGGGCCGCGCCCGCTGGTCGGCCTGGCAGCGGAACGGGCTCGCCGGGTACGAGGACCACCATGACGACCTGGCGGGCGATCTGACGTCCCGGCTCTCGCCGCATCTGCACTTCGGCACCCTCTCCCCCGTCGAGCTGGTGCACGGCGCCTCGCGGAGGGGCGGTGCGGGCGCCGACGCCTTCGTACGGCAGCTGTGCTGGCGGGACTTCCACCACCAGGTGCTGGCCGCGCGCCCGGCGGCCGCTCGCGCCGACTACCGCTCGCAGCACGACCATTGGCGTACCGAGCGGTCCGCCGCGCGGGAGATCACCGCCTGGAAGGAGGGGCGCACCGGATATCCGGTGGTCGACGCCGCCATGCGGCAGCTGCGGCACGAGGGCTGGATGCACAACCGGGGGCGGCTGCTCACCGCGAGTTTCCTCGCCAAGACGCTGTACGTGGACTGGCGGGTCGGCGCCCGGTACTTCCTGGAGCTGCTGGTGGACGGCGATGTCGCCAACAACCAGCTCAACTGGCAGTGGGTGGCGGGCACCGGCACGGACAGCAGGCCGAACCGGGTGTTCAACCCGGTGACCCAGGGCAAGCGGTACGACCCGCAGGGGGATTACGTCCGCCGCTGGGTCCCCGAGCTGGCCGGTCTCGCGGGGCCGGCCGTGCACGCACCGTGGAAGCTCCGGGGGCCCGAACGCGCCGCGTACGACTATCCCGGGCCCCTGCTCGCACTCTCCGACGGCCTGGCCCGCTTCAAGCGGGCCCGCGGCCGGGCCTGACGGGAGTTCACCGCGGTTCACCGGCTTCGGCGGCCACCGCCCCCGTTCCGGGCGTACGGGGTCAGGCCCCGTCGGGGTCCGCGCGGTCCAGCGCCGGGCGCGGTCCGGGTCCGCTCTCCGTCAGCAGGAAGTCGGCGGCCGCCGTGTCGGTGACCAGACTGGTGACGAGGCCCGACTTGAGGACGGCCCCGATCGCCGCCGCCTTGCGCTGGCCGCCCGCGATGGCCACGACCTCGGGGATCCGGCGCAGCCGGTCGGCCTCGACGGTGATGCACCGCTCGCCCAGGTCACGCCCGACCCGCCGCCCCTCGGCGTCGAAGAGGTGCGCGGACATCTCGGCGGCGGCCCCGAGCGAGGCGTAGTGCGCCCGCTCGGCGTCGCTGAGCATGTCGTGGACCGTTGAGATCCCCGGCTCCCAGGAGCCGATGGACACCGCGGCCACGGTCACCTTGTCGAAGTACTCGAAGGCGCGCGCGATGCCGGTCTGGTTGCGCAGCGCGGCGGCCGTGGCCGGGTCCGGCAGCAGCATCGGGGCGTAGATGGGGTGCGCCTCCCCCCCGGAGACCTGGGCGGCGCGCCGTACAGCCTCGACGGAGCCGCGCTCGGCGGTCCCCGCGTCGTACACACCGGTCAGCTGGACCACCGTGCACGGCGGGAGTGAATTGAGCGCCGCCGCCATGTGGATGGTGGAGCGCCCCCAGGCGAGGCCCAGCACATCGCCCTCGGTGACCAGCTCGCCGAGCAGATCGGCGGCGACCTCACCCAGGTTCTCCGGGTCGGGGGCGTCGTCGGCCGCGTCCGCCGGGGACTCGACGACGACCGCGTGGCGCAGCCCGTACCGGGCGCGAAGCGCGTCGGAGCGTTCCGCGTCCAGCTCCGCGGGAACCCGGATCTCGATCCGTACGAGGTCGCGCTCCAGCGCCGTCTCCAGGACCCGGGCGACCTTGAACCGGCTGACGCCGAACTCCTCGGCGATCTGGATCTTGGACTTTCCCTCCAGGTAGAAGCGACGGGCCATGGCCGCCGCCTGCACCAGCTCCGCGGGTCCCATCCGCAGGGCTGATCTGCCCGCCGACATTGCAGACACCGCGATCTCCTCACTACTGCTGTTCGCTCCCGGACCCGCCATCCTGTCAGACGCGGCCCAACTTGATCAGCCCCGAAAGGCCGCGTTCATCTCCTGGCCGCTCAGTGACCGCAGGCCCATCCCGCCGCCGCCGTCGTCTCCTGCGCCTGGTGGCGGAGCATCCGGACCGCCGCCGCCGGGTCGTCGGCGCCGTACACCGCGGAGCCCGCGACGAAGACGTCCGCGCCGGCCTCCGCGCACCGCTCGATGGTGGACGCGGAGACCCCGCCGTCGACCTGGAGCCAGAGTTCGAGTCCGTGCTTGGAGATCAGCTCACGGGTGCGGCGGATCTTCGGCAGCATGATGTCCAGGAATGACTGGCCGCCGAAGCCCGGCTCCACCGTCATGATCAGCAGCATGTCGAGCTCCGGGAGCAGGTCCTCGTAGGGCTCGATGGGCGTTGCGGGCTTCAGCGCCATGGAGGCACGTGCGCCCTTGGCCCTGATCTCGCGCGCGAGCCGTACGGGGGCGGCGGCGGCCTCCACGTGGAAGGTGACGGAGCCCGCGCCCGCCTCGACGTACTGCGGCGCCCAGCGGTCCGCGTCCTCGATCATGAGGTGGCAGTCCAGCGGCGTCTCCGTGGCCCGGCTGAGCGCTTCCACCACGGGGACCCCGAGGGTCAGATTGGGGACGAAGTGGTTGTCCATCACGTCGACGTGGAGCCAGTCGGCGCCTTCGACGGCCTTCGCCTCCTCCGCGAGTCGGGAGAAGTCGGCGGACAGGATGCTGGGGTTGATCTGCACGGCCATGCCCCAAGCCTGCCATGCCCCGGCGCAGTTGCCCGCCACGGCGGGGACCGGAGCGGGCCAGGGATCCGTACACACCTCGCAAACCTCGCATTCACCGGTGCCCACGGCGGTCCGGAGCTCCGCCCGGGCCGCCGCGGGCACCCTCAGGCGGTGCGCCGCAGCAGTGCGAGGTACATCGCGTCGGTGCCGTGCAGGTGCGGCCACAGCTGTACGTCGGGGCCGTCGCCCACCGCCGCGACCCCCGGCATCAGCGGCCTGACGTCGATCCACTCGGCCTCGACGGGCTGTCCGCCGCGGCCCTTCAGGACGTCCTCGACCACGATCCGCGTCTCGGCGAGGTGCGGTGAGCAGGTCGCGTATCCGACGACACCGCCGACCCGTACCGCGCTCAGCGCCTCGCGCAGCAGCCCGCGCTGCAGCGGAGCGAATCCCTCCAGGTCCTCGGGGCGCCGCCGCCACCGGGCCTCGGGCCTGCGCCGCAGCGCGCCGAGTCCGGTGCAGGGCACGTCCATCAGGACCCGGTCGAAGGAGCCGGGCAGCCAGGGCGGCCTGGTGCCGTCGGCGGCGATCACCTGGTACGGGCCCGGGTTGCCCGCGAGCGTCCGTTCGACGAGCCGGGCCCGGTGCGGCTGCTTCTCGGCGGCGAGCAGCGTGGCCCCGCGCCGCGCGGCGAGCGCGGCCAGCAGGGCGGCCTTGCCGCCGGGGCCCGCGCAGCCGTCGAGCCAGCGCTCGTCGCGGCCCTCCAGCGGTGCGTTCGCCAGGGCGGCGGCGACGAGCTGGCTGCCTTCGTCCTGGACCCCCGCGCGCCCGTCGCGCACCGCTTCGATCGCCCCGGGCTCGCCGCCCTCGGCGAGCCGGACGGCGTACGGCGACCAGCGGCCGGGCAGCGCGGAGTCCTCGCCGACGGTCTCGATCAGCTCGTCGGTGGTGGAACGGCCCGGCCGGGCGACCAGGGTCACCTCGGGGCGTTCGTTGTCCGCTTCGAGAAGGTCCTCGATCCCGGCGCGGCCGCCGCCCAGCGAGTCCCACAGCGCGGAGACGATCCAGCGGGGGTGCGAGTGCACCACGGCGAGATGGGCCTCGGCGTCCTCGTCGTAGGCCGGGGCGACCCGCTCGAGCCAGCCGTCGAGGTCGTCGGCCGCGACCTTGCGCAGCACGGCGTTGACGAACTTGGCCCGCCCGTCGCCGAGAACGACCCGGGCCAGTTCCACGCTCGCCGAGACCGCGGCGTGGGTGGGGATACGGGTACCGAGCAGCTGGTGCGCGCCGAGTGCCAGCACATCGAGCACCGGCGGATCGACCTGCCGCAGCGGGCGGTCGATACAGGCCGAGATGACCGCGTCGTACGTGCCCTGCCTGCGCAGCGTCCCGTACACCAGCTCGGTGGCGAGCGCCGCGTCCCGCGCGTCGAAGTCAGGCTTCTCGCGGGCCTTCTTCAGCAGGGGCGGCAGCACGAGGTTGGCGTACGCGTCCCGGTCGTCGACCGCCCGCAGCACTTCGAAGGCGAGGAGCCGCACCGGGTCCTTCTGCGGGCGGCGGTAGGGCTTCGAGTGCTGTTTCGGCTGCTGCCGTCCCGGTTGCTGCGCGGGACGGCGGCGGGGCTGATCGGTCACGTGAAAGGTGCTCCGCTGAAGGTGAGGGGGACGAACCCTCTCAGCGTACGTCCGGCGCGGCGTGCCGTTCACCCGGGCGCTCCCTCGTACGGGACAGGCAACGCCCCGCGGGTCACCTCACGCCGTACGCGTGCTACTCGCCGAGCAGTTCGCCGGCGACGATCCGCACACCGCGCGCCCAGTCGGCCGCGCGCATCGGCTTCTTGCCCTGGGGCTGGACCCAGAGCAGCTCCACGGCGTGCGAGCCGGTGCCCGCGTGCACGCTGTTCTTGGCGACGGCCAGTTCGCCGGGGGCCAGGTCCGTGCGATCGGTGACCGGCGCGAGGGAGACCAGTTTGAGCCGCTCGTCCCGGAAGACGGTCCAGGCACCCGGCGCGGGCGTGCAGCCGCGCACCAGGCGGTCAACCCTCATCGCGGGGGCGGACCAGTCCACCCTTGCGTTCTCGACGGTGATCTTCGGTGCGAGCGAGACCCCTTCGGCCGGCTGCGGCACCGCGTGCAGAGTGCCGTCCTCGATCCCGTCCATGGTCGCCACCATCAGACCCGATCCCGCGAAGGCCAGCCGGGTGAGCAGGTCGCCGCTGGTGTCGGTGGGGCGCACCTCCTCGGTGAGCACCCCGTAGACCGGACCCGAGTCGAGCCCCTCCTCGATCAGGAAGGTCGACGCACCGGTCACCTCGTCGCCCGCGATGATCGAGTGCTGCACGGGCGCAGCACCGCGCCAGGCCGGCAGCAGCGAGAAATGCAGGTTGACCCAGCCACGCACCGGCACGTCGAGGGCGGTCTTGGGCAACAGCGCCCCGTACGCCACGACCGGGCAGCAGTCGGGGCCGATCTCCCGCAGCCGTGCCAGGAAGTCCTCGTCCCGCGGCCTGGCCGGCTTCAGTACCTCGATGCCGGCCTCCTCGGCGCGCTGCGCGACCGGGCTCGCCACCAGCCTGCGGCCGCGCCCGGCGGGAGCGTCTGGGCGGGTCACCACCGCGGCCACCTCGTGCCGGCCGGATGCGATCAGGGCGTCCAGGGCGGGGACGGCGACCTCGGGGGTGCCTGCGAAGACGAGTTTCACTGGATGCCTCTCGGACCGACTGCGCACGACTACGACACGACTACGAGCAGCGCACCAGTCTACGGGCCCGTTCCGAGGGGGCGTACGCACCGCCGTGCGCCCCTCGCATATGCCCATACGCCCCCGCAGCGTGACCAGAACAGCAGATGGAGCGTTGGTCAAGAGAGATTGACCGAAGTGAAGTGGGCCGTATGCGCGGCCCGATCCTTTTCAACGCCGGTTCGAGAGGCTTGTTCATGGCCGACCACGCAACCCACGACGCCCAAGCGCGGGCCAGCCTGCACCTGTTGGTCAGAGACATCGAGCGGGTCCGCCGACAAGTGGACGCACTGCGCACCCTCACCGCTCAGCTGGGCAATGTCTACCGTCCGCGCCGCTCAGGCCCTTCCACGGGCTTCGTCGTCTACGGCAGGGCTCCCGCCCCCACCGTCCGCCTGGCCCAGGAACTCCGGGACAGCGTCGAGACCCTGGTGACAGCCGCGGTGGACTTCGACCGATCGCTGGGCTTCTCGTGGGACGCGGTGGGCTCTGCGCTCGGCGTCACCAAGCAGGCGGTGCACCGCAGATACGGCACCCGGCGGGCTTCGGCGGCCGCGGCTGTCGCCGCCGCGGCGAACGACGAGCCGGAGAGCTCCGCCACCGAGGAGGACAGCCGGCCGGCCACCCCGCCGCACGCTCTGCCGGGGTCACCGGCCCTGCCGTCGGTGCCCGCCGCACGCTCGATGCCTCCCCAGCCGACGGCGGGCGGCCACTCGCTGCGCGATGAGGCCCGCCCTAGTGCCTTCCCGGGGCCGCGCAACGGCTGACCCCGGGCGCCGCGTACCGGAAAGCTCGCCGCTGCCCGCCCCACATCAACTGCCCCTCGCGCCGGACCGCGCCGGGGGCAGTCGCGCGTCCGGAGCACGGAGTGCCTTTCCAGCAGGGCGCAGCCCAACCGGCAAGCCCCGGCGGGCCGTTCGGCGTCAGCCGATGTCCGGCGGGTCGACCCTGATCCGAACCGGATCGCCGCCCCGCGTCAGTCGCGCCGCCTGCGCCGTCCGCAGCGCCGATGCAAGTGCCGCTCCACTCCCCGGCGGCACCCGGACCAGCGCACGCTCCCAGCTCTCGCCCGGTGGCGGATCGCCGGGTCTGCGGGGCCTGTTGGGGTCGGTGGGAACGACAGGCACGGGTCCCAGTACCTCGGCGTCCTGCGGCAGCCTGACCGCTTCGAGGAACTCCTCCAGCGTCTGCGCCCGCCCTGACACCGCGGCCATCCGCGAGACCGGCGGGAAGCCCAGCTCGGCCCGGTCGGCCAGCTCACGCACCGCGTGCCCGGCCGGGTCCCAGCGGACCAGCGCCTGGACGGGGCGCAGGGTCGGCTCGGCGACGACCACCACCGTGCCGCCCTCGCTCTGGCCCCGTACCAGTGCGGCCGCGTCGATCCAGCGGCGCAGCGCCTCCTCGCCCGCGCGCAGGTCGGGCCGGGCGAGCATCGCCCAGCCGTCGAGCAGCAGCGCCGCCGCGTAACCGCCTTCGGCGACCGGTTCGGCGCCCGGCGTGCTCACCACGAGAGCGGGCCGCCCGTCCACGGTGTCCAGCACCTGATCGCGTCCCGACGTCCGTACGGGCACGGCCGGGAACGCCCGGCCCAGCTCCTCGGCTGTCCGCCGCGCGCCGACGACCTGCGCGCGCAGTCTCGTATGGCCGCACTCCAGGCAGTGCCAGCCGGTCGCGTCGCGTCCGCACCAGCCGCAGGTCAGCGCGCGTTCGTCGGGTGCTTCCAGGGGACCCGAGCAGTGCGCGCACCGCGCGGGCGTACGGCAGCGCTCGCAGGAGAGCCTCGGCACATAGCCTCTGCGCGGCACCTGGACCAGTACCGGGCCGCTCTTGAGGCCGTCCCGCACGGCCTGCCAGGCGAGGCTGGGCAGCCTGGCCGCCCTGGCCCCTTCGTCCCGCGCCAGATCGAGGTCGCCCACGGTCCGTACGAGAGGAGCGGCGGCCCGCACCTGCTCACGGTCCGCGACGAGCGGGGCGGCCCAGCCGGTCTCGACGAGCTGGGCGGCCTCCACCGTGCAGCTCGTACTGCCCAGCAGGAAGGCGCACTTGTCGTGTGCGGCGCGGAGCAGCAGGACCTCGCGGGCATGCGGCAGCGGTGCGTGCGGTTCGCTGTGGCTGTCGTCCCCGTCCTCCCAGATGACGGCCAGGCCGAGATCCTGGACGGGCGCGAACATCGCGGCCCGGGTGCCGACCACGGCCCGCACGGCGCCGCGCCGCACCGCGAGCCACTGCCGGTACCGCTTCTCGGGCCCGGCGTCAGCGGTGAGCAGCGCGTGGTGTCCCGGGCCGAGAACCGCGGTGAGCGCGCCGTCCACCCGGGCCGCCGCGCGCCCGTCGGGCACCACGACGAGCGCGCCCCGCCCCGAGGACAGCGCGGCGGCGACGGCGAGCGCCAGCTCCCGCGGCCAGTGCGGGCCCGGCAGCGCGGTCCACACGGCCCGCGGCGCCCCGCCCGATGCCAGTGCCCGCAGAAAGCCCGGTCCCTGTCCGTACCGGGCCCAGGTGCCGGGCTCCGGTGCGGGGGGCGGTTCCAGCGGCTCGGGGGACGGCTTTCCCTCGGCCCGCGCGTTCCGCGGCGGCACGGCCAGTTGCAGTACGTCGGCGAGGCTGCCCGCGTACCGGTCGGCGACCGCCCGCGCGAGCCCGAGCAGTCCGGGGCTGAGGACGGGCTCGGGCGACACCACCCCGGCCAGTGCCGCGAGCGGTCCCGAGTAGTCCGTGTCGGCCCGGCGCTCGACCACGAATCCGTCGATCAGCCCGCCGCCCTCACGGCGGCCCTCCCGGACATTGCGGCTGCCGGCGCCGAAGCGGACCCGCACCCGCACGCCCGGCTGTGCCGCCTCGTCGAGCTCTTCCGGTACGGCGTAGTCGAAGAACTGGTCGAGGTGGAGCACGCCCTTGTTCACCACGACCCGCGCCACGGGCAGCTCCTTGGCGAGAGCGGCCCCGCGCCAGGTGCGCGGCTTGGCCCTGGGCACCTTCGTGCGCCGTACGGTCTCCCGGATGAGGGCAAGCTGCTCGGGGCCCCCGTCGGCCGGGGTGCCGGGCTGCTCGTCGTCGCTGCTCACAGCCAAATTCCTACCAGACCCCACTGACATCGGGTCTGCCGGTCGACGGCTGCGAAGCGGGCACCCGAGGGCCACCGCGATGATCGGGCGGGGCGGCCCGGGTCAGTGTCCGGGCGCTGTGTCCAGCGCCAGCGCGGCGTACGTCGCCAGCCAGTGGTCGGAATTGAATTCGCCGGACGAGACGGCCGGGAGCCCCACCGCCAGATGGGCCGCGACCGACTCCTCCACGGCCTCGCGCGCCGGTCCCGCGGGCAGCGCGGCCGCGACGGCGCGCAGCCCCGCCGCCCGGCTCAGGGTGAGGCCGAGCAGATGCCCGATCTGCGGATCGGCGTAGTCCGAGACCACCGGCGGGGTGAGCAGGGAGCACGGGTCGCCGCTGGTGAGCGCCGGTACGAAACCGGCGAGCCAGCCGGGGAAGTCCGCGGCCGGCAGGACCCGCAGCATCGCGTGCGCCTCGGTCAGCGCGGGCGAGAGGAAGTCCTGACCGGAGGGTTCCCAGTGCAGCGGCGCGTCGTGGTCCCCGGCGAACCAGTCGGTCAGCCGGCCGGCCGCCGCGTCCAGCACCGGACGGGCAAGACCGGCCCTCTCGCCCGCGTCCAGGACGAGCCCGAGTCCGAAGGCGCTGTTGTTGTGCACTCCGTGCCGGACCGGGTACGTCGCCTTGGCCAGCCAGGACCGGAGCAGGTCGCCGACGGCGTCCACGGCGGGGGCGAGCGCATCGGCCCACCGGTCGCCCGCCGCGCCGCCCAGCGCCCGGCATTCGGCGGCGAGCGCCACCAGCCAGGCCCAGCCGTAGGGGCGCTCGAACGACGGGCGGCGGCGCAGGTAGGCGGCCTCGACGGCAATGTTGGCGGGGGTCAGATGAGTGTCCAGGACCTCGGTGATCCGGATCGCGAGGTTCGCGGGCAGCGCGTCAGCGCCGCTCCGGTCCCCGCCGGGCGCGGCCGGGCCGAAGCGGCGCAGCAGCCGGACGAGCAGCCAGTGCATGTGCACGGTGGAGTGCCAGTCGTAGGACCCGTAGAACGCGGGGTGCAGTTCGCGCGGCGCGACGATCTCCTCGGGGCCGGCGTACAGATGGGCCGGGGCGTTCGGGTACTCGCGCACCACGTTGTGGAGCGCCAGCTCCGCGAACGGACGCGCGTACTCACGTGGCAGCACGGAGGCGGCCGGGACCGGCGGGGTGGGGGGCATGACGGTACTCCGTAGGTTGTCGGGTGGCCCGGGAGGGCTCGGGCGGGGTAGCAGAACGCCGGGCGGTCATAACGCGGCGCGGTCTTCAGAGGGCACGGTCTTCAGAAGGCGCGGTCTTCAGAAGGCAGCACGGTCAGAAGGCGAACAGCGCGAGAACCGCGATGTTGCAGACCAGCAGCGCCGCTGCCGTGGGCAGTTGGGCCTTGATGGGGCCGTACTGGTCGTCCAGTTCCAGCAGCGCGGCCGGGACCAGGTTGAAGTTGGCGGCCATGGGCGTGACGAGGGTGCCGCAGAACCCGCACAGCATTCCGATGGCGAGGATTGCCGGGATACTGCCGTGCATCTGCTGGATCAGGACGGGCCAGCCGACCGCGGCCGTCATGACGGGGAAGGCCGCGAAGGCGTTGCCCATGACGATCGTGAACAGGACCATGCCGCAGCAGTAGACGAGCACCGCGACGAAACGCTGGCCGTCCGGGAGGATCGCCTCGGTGATCCGGCCGACCTGGTCGCCGACGCCCGCCGTCTGGAAGATGGACCCGAGCACCGCGAGCAGCTGCGGCAGCACCAGGGCCCACCCCATGGATTCGAGCATGTTGCGCCCGGCGTGCAGCGGGACCGTGATGCGGCGTTCACGCAGGACGACCATGCCGACCACCAGCGCGGCGATCGCGCCGATGCCGAGGCCCAGGATCGTCTCGTAACCCGGCTGCAGGACCGGTTCGCCGCCGATCTTCACCTTCTTCAGCAGCGTCGCGCAGAGCATCGCGACGACCGGGATGGTGAGGGCCGGCAGAAACAGCTTGTTGCCGAACCGGGCGGCCGACGCGGCCCGCTCCTCGCGGGGCGGGGTGTGCGGTGTGCCCTTGCCGGTCAGGCCGAAGCCGCCGAGAACGATCAGCACCAGGACGGCGGCGCCGAGCGGCTCCGCGGGAAGCGATTTGTCGACCACACCGGTCGAGTAGAAGAAGGAGGCGCCCAGCAGGCCCCAGAAGGACGCCGAGCCGAGGCGCTTCGGGTTGGTGCGGTCGCCGGCCATCTGCGCCGCCATCACCAGGAAGACCGCGCCGACCAGCCAGAAGAAGTATTCGGACTTGATCACTTGAGGTCCTCGGGGCGGCGGGCGGTATGGGCGGCGAGTTCGTTCTCGGCGGCGACGACGGCCAGTTCGCGTTCCAGCACGCGGTCCAGATGCAGCAGCCGCGCGCCATGGATGAGGAAGGCGCAGATCGCGGACGGGATCGCCCAGAGGGCGAGGCTGAGCGGTTCGAGGTGCTGGTTGTACGTCGAGTTGACGAAGCCGGTGATCAGCAGGATCGAGCCGATGGCTATGAAGCAGTCCTCGCCGAAGAACATACCGATGGTGTCGGCGCCCGAGGCGTGCGAGCGGATCTTCTCGCGGAGCCGCTTCGGCAGCGGTCCGCCCGCCCTGGTCTCGGCGGCGGCCTCGGCCATCGGGGCGATCAGCGGGCGCACGCTCTGCGCCGGACCGCCGATGCTGGTCAGTCCGACGGAGGCGGTCAGCTGGCGGATGAGCAGATACAGCGCGAGGAAGCGGCCGGTGGTCAGCGCGCCGAGTCGCCCGATGAGGTTGCGGGCCTGCTCCTGGAGGCCGTAGCGCTCCAGGAGGCCGATGACCGGGAGGGTGATGACGAAGACGGTCACGGAACGGGAGGAGGCAAAACTGTTGCCGAACGCGGCCAGCACTTCCTGCGGCGACATCTTGCCGAGCAGTCCGGTCACGATGCCGGCGGCGCCCACCACGAGGAGGGGATTGCGGCGCGTGGCGAATCCGAGGATCACCACAAGCACGCCGAGGAGAACGATCACGCGTCGGCCTTCTTCCGCGCATGGACCTGATGGCCCTGATCAGACGGGGATGCTGCGCGAGACCCTAGGCGATTGTTCAACAAACACACAAGAGGTGTTCGTCACCGAGCGCGGAGCGGACGGAGGGGCGAGCACGGGCAGCCCATGCACCCCGCGCCGCAGGCCCCGGCTCATCCGCCGGCGGCATCGCCCGGGCCGCGGCCACCGCGTCACCCGGGCCGGTCGGACTCATCGCCCGGGCCGGCCGGAGCCGCACTCACCCTCACTACGCCGCTCCCGGACGGCCGCTCCCGGACCACCGATCCCGGTCCGCTGCTCCCGGTCCGCAGCTCACGGCCCGCCGCTCACTCCGTGGCGAGGCGCATCGCGTAGGCCTCGGCGAGCTGGCGGCGGGAGTCCTCCAGATAGAAGCTCAGCATCCGTTCGGCGCCCGCCGCGTCGCCTGCGGCCAGCCGGTCGACGAGCTGCCTGTTCCGGGTGAGATAGGGCTCGTGGAAGCGCCGCGGGTCCGCCATCACATGGAAGGCGAGACGCAGTTCGGCGAGCACATTGCGCATCAGCTCGTTCACCCGGGGGCTCCCGGCGAGCGCCGCGAGCGCCTGGTGGAACCGGATGTTGGCGGTGGAGCAGGCCGCCCACTCGTCCACGGCCGCGGCCCGCTCCCCTGCGGCCACCGCGGCCTCCACGTCGTCCAGCCGGTATGGCGGCTCCCCCAGCGCCCGCAGCGCGGCGCACTCGACCAGCAGCCTGACCTGGTAGATGTCGACGAGGTCCTCGACCGCCAGGACACGGACGAAGACGCCCCGGTTCAGCCGGTGCTCCAGCAGCCGCTCGTGGGTGAGCAGCCGGAACGCCTCCCGCAGCGTGTTGCGGGACACCGCGAGCGCGGCACTGAGGCTCTCCTCGGACAGGCGGCTGCCGGGCGGGAAGTACCCCTCGGTGATCCGCTCCCGCAGGATCGCGGCCACCCGCTCCGCGGTGCCCGCCCCGGTGCCGGCCGGTGCGGGACTGCCCGCCGTCAGCCCCGAGAGGTCCGGAGAAGTCCGGCCCGCTGTCCCCGCCATGGTTCGGCCCCTGTCCATCAGTCGTTCGCCGCTCCGCTCCGCGCCGGGCAGCGCCGCCAAGTCAACCGCAGTCGCATGCCGGCGCCCAAGCCGGCCTCGGCCCGAGGCCGGGCCCGGCACCGGCCCCGCCCAAAGGACGAGCACCCTTGTCAGATTGTTCAACAATTAGTTAGCGTACGTGCGTGATGGATCTCAACGCGGACCTCGGCGAAGGCTTCGGCCGCTGGCAGCTCACCGATGACGAGGCCCTGCTCTCCTGTGTGACGAGCGCCAACGTCGCCTGTGGATTCCACGCGGGCGACGCCGCCGTGATGCGCCGGGTGTGCGATACGGCCGCCGCACGCGGGGTTCGTATCGGCGCCCACGTCTCGTACCGGGATCTAGCCGGTTTCGGCCGCCGCTCCATGGATGTGCCGGCCGGCGAACTGGCCGCCGAGGTCGCCTATCAGATCGGCGCGCTGCGGGTCTTCGCGGAGGCCGCAGGGCCGGGTGTCTCGTACGTCAAACCGCACGGCGCCCTCTACAACCGCGCCGTCCATGATGAGGAGCAGGCCGCGGCGGTCGTCGAAGGTATCCGCCTCGCGGGCGGCGGCCTCGCGGTCCTCGGCCTGCCGGGCTCACGGCTGCTCAGCTCCGCCCGGGCCGCGGGCCTGCCCGCCGTCGAGGAGGCGTTCGCAGACCGCGCGTACACCCCGCGGGGCACCCTCGTGCCACGCCGCGAACCCGGCGCGGTGGTCGAGGACGCCGGGACGGTCGTGCGCCGGTCCGTCGGGATGGCTGTCGACGGTACGGTCACCGCCGTCGACGGCACCCAGGTGCCGGTCGGCGCTCGCTCCCTGTGCGTGCACGGCGACACCCCCGGCGCGGCCGGTGTCGCCCGCCGGATCCGGGCGGCGCTCGAAGAAGCCGGTGTACCGGTCCTGGCGTTCGCGTGAAGGGAACGACGGGCACCGAAGTGGCAACGACCGAGTCACCCGCCCGAACCGCCACCGAGGCAGCCGGGACCGCAGCGACCACGATCAGGACGACCGGCACCGACAGCATCCAGGTGCTGCCCGCGGGGCGACACGGTCTGCTCGTGGAGCTCCCCACCGGGTCTGCCGCCGAGGCGTTCCACGCCGAACTGCTGCGCCGTCGCGCCCTCGGCGGCCTCCCCGCCGTACGCGAGATCGTTCCGGGCGCCCGGACCGTCCTGCTCGACGGCATCGCCGACGGTTCGCCCGGCGCCCCCGAGCGCCTGGCCCGGGCTCTCGTCTCCTGGCGGATACCGCCGCTGCCGCGCGACGCCGGCCCGGCCGTCGAGGTCCCCGTCGTGTACGACGGCCCCGACCTCGCCGATGTGGCCGCCGTGTGGGGCGTCGAACCCGGCGACGTGGCCGGGATCCACAGCGGCATCGAATTCCGGGTCGCCTTCTCGGGCTTCGCTCCCGGTTTCGGCTACCTGACCGGTCTCCCCGGACACTTGCGGGTGCCCCGCCGGGCCACTCCGCGCACCCGGGTCCCCGCCGGATCGCTGGCGCTGGCCGGTCCGTACACCGGCGTGTACCCGCGTGCGTCGCCGGGCGGCTGGCAGCTCATCGGCCGGACACCCGACCCGGACTGCCTCTGGAACCAGGACCGCGACCCCGCCGCACTGCTGACACCGGGCACCCGGGTCCGTTTCGTGGCGCCCCCGGACCGCCACCGCGCTGCCGGAACACGTACGGAGGAGACGGCCCGGTGACGAGGATGACAGCGATGCCGGGGACGCCTGCGATAGCGATACCAGTGACGCAGGCCGTTCTCCAGGTGGTCCGTGCGGGCGCGCTGACGACGGTGCAGGACAGCGGTCGCACCGGGTATGCCCATCTCGGCGTCCCGCGAGCGGGCGCCCTGGACGCCCCGGCCCGGCAGCTGGCCAACCGGCTGACCGGCAATCCGGCGGACGCCGCCGTACTGGAGACCACTCTCACCGGCTGCGCGGTCCGCCCGACCCGGGCGGTGACCGCGGTCGTCGGGGGCGCGCCCTGCCGGGTGACGGTGGGCGGGCGGCCGGCACCATGGGGCGCCCCGTTCGTGGTGCCCGCAGGTGCCGTGCTCGACGCGCATCCGGCGCAGCACGGGGTCCGCAGCTATCTGGCCTTCGCCGGCGGCCTGTGCCCCGAGCCCGTACTGGGCAGCCGCTCGGCCGACCTGCTCTCGGGTCTCGGCCCGGCCCCCCTGCGCGACGGCGACGCCCTCCCGCTCGGCACACCGCGGGACCACGGCACGGCCCCTGGCGCGGACACCGCCCCATGGCCCGGCATCCCCACTTCCCTGGTGCTGCCGGTGCGGCCCGGACCCCGCCACGACTGGTTCACACCGGCCGCCCTGCGCACTCTGGCGACGGCCCGATACCGGGTGTCGCCGCACAGCAACCGCATCGGCCTGCGCACCGACGGCCCCGCCCTGGAACGGTCCCGGCTCGGCGAACTTCCCAGCGAGGGCGTCGTCCTGGGCGCGGTCCAGGTTCCGCCGGACGGCCGCCCGGTGGTCTTCCTCAACGACCACCCGACGACCGGCGGCTACCCGGTGATCGGCGTCGTCCCGGAACCGTCCCTGTCCGCAGCCGCCCAGGCAGCACCCGGAACGGAACTCCGCTTCACCCTGATCCGCTGAGCCGGGTCCGCACTCCGCGCGTTCGCTCCGGTGGCTGAAATCGCCTTCTCGACATGGCTGGCCGTTTCCGGTTCCCTCCGGCGCCAGGCAACGGCCTGAGGACGGGGCACGGTGAGCGAATCGACGTCCACCCGCATCGGGAGCAGCGGTTCGGTCCACTCGGTGTCCGGTCCCCAGACCAACAACTACTACGCGGGCCCACCGCCGAAGGAGGCCCAGGGGAAGGTCACCGCGCAAGGTCGCCGAGGACGAACCGAGGTGGCTGCGCGGGACACCGCCGGAGTCGCTCCCCTTCTGATCCGGTTCTGATCCTCCTCGTCCGGCCGGTTCCGGGAAACAACACGCCACTGCCCGGCCCCTCCGATCGGAGAAGCCGGGCAGTGGTGTGCCAGGAACGAGCGGGCCCTACAGCCCCGCGGCCTTGCGCAGTGCGTCCACGCGGTCGGTGCGCTCCCAGGTGAAGTCCGGCAGCTCGCGGCCGAAGTGGCCGTACGCGGCGGTCTCGGCGTAGATCGGACGCAGCAGGTCCAGATCGCGGATGATCGCGGCCGGGCGCAGGTCGAAGACCTCCGAGATGGCGTGCTCGATCTTCTCGACGTCGGTGGCCGCGGTCCCGAAGGTCTCGACGAACAGGCCCACCGGCTCGGCCTTGCCGATCGCGTACGCGACCTGGACCTCACAGCGGGTGGCGAGGCCCGCGGCCACCACGTTCTTGGCGACCCAGCGCATCGCGTACGCCGCCGAGCGGTCCACCTTCGACGGGTCCTTGCCCGAGAAGGCGCCGCCGCCGTGCCGGGCCATGCCGCCGTACGTGTCGATGATGATCTTGCGGCCGGTCAGACCGGCGTCACCCATCGGCCCGCCGATCTCGAAGCGGCCGGTCGGGTTGACCAGCAGCCGGTAGCCCTCGGTGTCCAGCTTGATGCCGTCGTCGATCAGCTGGTTCAGCACGTGCTCGACGACGAACTCGCGGATGTCGGGGGCGAGCAGCGAGTCCAGGTCGATGTCGCTCGCGTGCTGCGAGGAGACCACGACCGTGTCGAGGCGGAGTGCCTTGTCGCCGTCGTACTCGATGGTGACCTGGGTCTTGCCGTCGGGACGCAGGTACGGGATGGTCCCGTTCTTGCGGACCTCGGAGAGACGGCGCGAGAGCCGGTGGGCCAGATGGATGGGCAGCGGCATCAGCTCGGGCGTCTCGTCGCACGCGTAGCCGAACATCAGGCCCTGGTCACCGGCACCCTGCTTGTCGAGGTCGTCGTCCTCGGTGCCGGCGGCGGCCACCCGCTTCTCGTACGCGGTGTCGACACCCTGCGCGATGTCGGGGGACTGCGCCCCGATGGACACCGACACACCACAGGAGGCACCGTCGAAGCCCTTCTTCGACGAGTCGTAACCGATCTCCAGGATCTTCTCGCGCACGAGCTGCGCGATCGGCGCGTACGCCTTCGTGGTGACCTCACCGGCCACATGCACCTGGCCCGTGGTGATCAGCGTCTCCACGGCCACACGGGAAGCGGGGTCCTCACGCAGAAGCGCATCGAGGATCGTGTCGCTGATCTGGTCAGCGATCTTGTCAGGGTGGCCCTCGGTGACAGATTCCGAGGTGAACAGACGACGGGACACAACGCTCCCTGGGGTTGCAGCGGCTGCTGGCTGATCATGGGTGGAGTGGGCCGGGGGCTGCGCCCGGCTCATTCCGTGACCAGTTTATCGGTCGCCTCCGGCCAACGGGGCACGCGTCTCGCTCCGTGGGAGCCGTGTGACCTGAGGCACTCCTCCGGCGGTACGGCCTTACGACCGCCGAAATGGGGTGGAAAGCGGCTACCACCGGCTTCCTCCGACCCGGTGGATGACACCAGATTTTCATCCGAAGCTCGATACCACCAGATCCCAGACGGTATCGGCAAGAGCTTCCTTGGAGCCGTACGGCACGGCGGTCTCGCCGCCTCCGGCCGCGAGGACGACCGCCTCGTTCCCCTCGGAGCCGAAGGTCTTGTGCTCCCCGACCTCGTTGACGACGAGCAGATCACAGCCCTTGCGCCGCAGCTTGTGCCGTCCGTTGGAGAGCACGTCGTCCGTCTCCGCCGCGAATCCGACCACGACCTGTCCGGGCGTGGCGCGCTCCGCGGAGATCTCGGCGAGGATGTCCGGATTGCGGACCAGCGCGATCGGAGCGGGCTCCTGGCCGTCGCGCTTCTTGATCTTGCCCTGGGCATAGGCCGCGGGCCGGAAGTCGGCCACCGCCGCCGCCATGACCACCGCGTCGGCGTCGGCCGCGGCCTTCAGGACCGCCTCTCGCAGCTGCACCGCCGTGCTCACGTGCACCACATCGGCCCCCCCTGGTGCGGGCAGCGCGGTGTTGGCCTCGATCAGCGTCACCCTGGCACCGCGTGCGACAGCCGTACGGGCCAGGGCGTACCCCTGTTTGCCCGATGAGCGGTTCCCCAGATAGCGGACCGGGTCGAGCGGTTCACGGGTGCCACCGGCGCTGACGACGACATGGCGGCCCGCGAGGTCCGGCTCCGCGCTCCCGCGGGTGAGCACCCGGCGGCAGGTCTCGAAGATCTCGCCGGGTTCAGGCAGCCTGCCCTTGCCGGTGTCCACGCCGGTGAGGCGCCCGACAGCCGGCTCGATCACGACGGCTCCGCGGCGGCGCAGCGTCGCCACGTTCTCCTGGGTGGCCGGGTGCTCCCACATCTCGGTGTGCATCGCCGGGGCGAAGACCACCGGACACCGGGCGGTGAGGAGTGTGTTGGTGAGCAGGTCGTCGGCCAGCCCGTGGGCGGCCTTCGCGAGCAGGTCGGCGGTGGCGGGGGCGACCAGCACCAGATCCGCGCCCTGCCCGATGCGCACGTGCGGGACCTCGTGGACGTCGGACCAGACCTCGGTGGCCACCGGGTGGCCGGAGAGCGCCGACCATGTCGCGGCACCGACGAAGTGGAGGGCGGAACCGGTCGGCACGACCCGTACGTCGTGGCCGGACTCGGTCAGCCTGCGCAGTACCTCGCACACCTTGTACGCGGCGATGCCTCCGCTGACCCCCAGAACGACCTTCGGCTTCTCCGCCACGTCCACGTCTCCCCGGCTTCGCTCCGCATTCGGATTCGTACACCCCCATGCTGCATCACCGGCGGGGCGGCGCTCCGGGGGACCCCGGGAAACACTCCGGGCCCGGCAGCTGTGCTGCCGGGCCCGGAGTGAAAGAAATCACTGTCTGCGTTACTGCGCGGGGCCTTCGATGGCCTCGGAGGTCAGCAGACCCGCGTTGATCTCGCGGAGCGCGATCGAGAGGGGCTTCTCGTGGACGTGAGTGTCCACCAGCGGACCGACGTACTCCAGCAGGCCTTCGCCGAGCTGCGAGTAGTACGCGTTGATCTGGCGCGCGCGTTTGGCGGCGTAGATCACAAGGCTGTACTTGGAGTCGGTTGCCTCAAGGAGCTCATCAATCGGCGGGTTGATGATGCCCTCGGGCGTGGTGATGGAAGAGGACACTCTCTGCCTTCCGATGGAGTGAAAATCAAAGAACCTTGACCAAGGCTAGCAGCTCGCGGGCCACGTCCTCGACGGAGGTATTGACAAGAGTCGTATCGAACTCCGGCTCCGCGGCAAGTTCGATCTTCGCGGCCGTCAGCCTGCGTTCGATGACATCGGGCGGTTCGGTCCCGCGCCCGGTGAGCCGGCGGACCAGCTCGTCCCAGCTGGGCGGTGCCAGGAAGACCAGCTGGGCCTCGGGCATCGAGGCCCGTACGAGCCTGGCGCCCTGGAGATCGATCTCCAGGAGCACCGGCTCCCCCGCTTCCAGGCGGTCCAGGACGGCCCGGCGCGGGGTGCCGTACCGATTGCCCGCGAATTCGGCCCACTCGAGCAGCTCACCGTTGGCGACGAGCTTGTCGAACTCCTCGTCGTCCACGAAGAAGTAGTGGACGCCGTGGCGCTCACCGGGGCGCGGCTTGCGGGTCGTCGCCGACACCGAGAGCCAGACCTCGGGGTGAACCTTGCGCATATGGGCGACGACCGTGCTCTTGCCGACCCCGGAGGGGCCAGAGAGCACGGTCAACCGCGGATTGGGGTCCGGGGGTACGGGGGTCGTCCCCCGGGGTGTTGCAGCCATGCGGCGATTATTCCAGCTTCCCGGGGGTGCCCGGAACGTCAGGCAGCGCCGCCACCGAACTCGCGCTCCAAAGAGGCGATCTGATTGGAGCCGAGACCGCGCACTCGGCGGCTCTCGGAGATGCCGAGCCGCTCCATGATCTGCTTGGCGCGGACCTTGCCCACACCGGGCAGGGACTCAAGGAGAGCGGAGACCTTCATCTTCCCGATGACGCCGTTCTCCTGGCCCTGCTTGATGACCTCGTGCAGGGAGGCGCCGGAGTGCTTGAGTCGATTCTTGACCTCGGCCCGCTCCCGGCGAGCCGCGGCGGCCTTTTCGAGCGCGGCTGCGCGCTGTTCAGGGGTAAGGGGCGGAAGAGCCACGCCTACGTCACCTCGGATGTCGAACTGTCGGATACGGACCGGTGAGGAACCTGATCGCCCCACACCTGCGGAGCGACGAGCAAGAGAATTGCACGTCGGCTCTCGACGGAGACTAGCGGCCACGGCCGCTCCAGTCAGCGAGAACAGACGAAAAGTCCTGGTCAGCCTTTGCCTGACGGGATATTTAGGGCATAACACCCCGGTTTTCGGCCCGCCGACGCAGAACTGGCTGATTCTCGCCGCACCGCCCCGGGTTTCCGGCCCGGGATTTCCACCCCGGCCCGGGCGCGGACCTCGCTGACCGGCCGGACGCGCGCTATCCGGCGACCGCCGTACGCACTTCACCGGCGAAGCGGGCGGCCGAATCGCGCAGGGCCGCGATATCGGGCCCGTGGCGCAGGACTCCCCGGCTGACGCTCGGCACCACATTGCCGACCGCCGAACCGAACACCCGGGGCAGATCCGCGGGCGTCGCGCCCTGGGCGCCGATACCGGGGGCGAGCAGCGGGCCGTTGATGTCCAGGCGTACCCCCGGGTCGCCGAGCGTCGCGCCGACGACCGCACCGACCGAGCCGAGCGGGTCGGCGCCCTCGTTCTCGGCCGCCATGTGGTCGAGCATCACCCTGGCGAGCGGCCGGCCGTCGGGGGTCGTGGACCGCTGGACCTCGGCGCCCTCCGGGTTGGAGGTCAGCGCGAGGACGAAGACCCCCGCACCGCTGAGCACCGCCGCGTCCAGAGCCGGCCGCAGCGAGCCGAAGCCGAGGTACGGCGAGAGGGTCACCGCGTCCGAGAAGAGCGGCGAGTCCTGGTCCAGATAGGTCGCGGCATAGGCGCCCATGGTCGAGCCGATGTCGCCGCGCTTGGCGTCCATGAGCACCAGGGCCCCGGCCGAACGAGCCTCGGCGACGGCCGTCTCCAGGACGGCGATGCCACGCGAGCCGAACCGCTCGAAGAACGCGGACTGCGGTTTGAGCACCGCGACCCGGTCGGCCAGCGCCTCCACGACCGTACGCGTGAAGCGCTCCAGACCCGCGATATCGTCGCCGAGGCCCCAGGCGGTCAGCAGGGAGGCATGCGGGTCGATGCCGACGCAGAGCGGCCCGCGGGTGTCCATCGCCCGGCGCAGCCTGGTGCCGAACGGTTCGAGTGGCTGCTGAGGCGTCATCGGGTGACCTTCCGGGTGTCGGCGCCGACGGCTTCGGCGAGAGTGGCGTACGGGCTGCTGCGCAGCCGGGCCGCGAGCCCCTTGTGCACCGCGCGGGCCCAGAACGGGCCCTCGTAGATGAAGGCGCTGTACCCCTGGACCAGCGTGGCCCCTGCCAGGATCCGCTGCCAGGCGTCCTCGGCGGTCTCGATGCCGCCGACCCCGATCAGGGTGAGTTCGCCGCCCACGCGCGCGTGCAGACGGCGCAGGACCTCCAGGGAGCGTTCCTTGAGCGGTGCGCCCGAGAGGCCGCCGGTCTCGCCCGTGAGCGCGGGGGCGGACCGCAGGCCGAGGCCTTCGCGGGCGATGGTGGTGTTGGTGGCGATGATGCCGTCCAGGCCCAGTTCGACCGCCAGGTCGGCGACGGCGTCCACGTCCTCGTCGGCCAGGTCGGGGGCGATCTTCACCAGCAGCGGGACCCGCCGGTCCGTGACGGTGCGGTCGGCCGCCTCGCGCACGGCGGTCAGCAGCGGGCGCAGCGCTTCGGTGGCCTGGAGGTTGCGCAGGCCCGGGGTGTTCGGCGACGACACGTTGACGACCAGGTAGTCGGCGTGGCGGGCCAGCCGTTCGGTCGACGTGACGTAGTCGCCGGTGGCTTCCTCCTCGGGGACGACCTTCGTCTTGCCGATGTTGACGCCGACGGTGGTCCTGAAGACCGGGTTGCGGGCCGCCAGACGGGCCGCGACGGCCGCGGAGCCCTCGTTGTTGAAGCCCATGCGGTTGATGAGCGCGCGGTCCGCCACCAGGCGGAAGAGCCGCTTCCTGGGGTTGCCGGGCTGGGGCTGCGCGGTGACCGTGCCGATCTCGACGTGGTCGAAGCCGAGCATCGTCATGCCGTCGATGGCGACCGCGTTCTTGTCGAAGCCGGCGGCGAGGCCGAAGGGTCCGTGCATCCGCAGGCCGAAGGCCTCCGTACGCAGCTCCCGGTGGCGGGGGGCGAGCGCGGCGGCCGCGAACGTGCGCAGCACCGGGATCCGCGCCGCGGTGCGGATCCAGCGGAAGGCCAGATGGTGGGCGGCCTCGGGGTCCATCCGCTTGAAGACCAGGTCGAAGAAGAGTTTGTACATCCGGCTTTCCTCATGACGAGCCCCCGGGCGGGAACTCATGGACGGGGGCTCATGAAGAGGGGGACACCGTTTCCGGTGTCCCCCTCGTGGGCTGCTAGACCTCGCGTGCGGCGGTCAGATGGCGTGCGTGTTCCTGGAGGGAACGGACGCCGACGTCGCCGCCGTTGAGCGCATCGATGCCCTGGACAGCCGCGGCCAGCGCCTGGACCGTGGTGAGGCAGGGCACCGAGCGGGCCACGGCCGCGGTGCGGATCTCGTAGCCGTCGAGCCGGCCGCCGGTGCCGTACGGGGTGTTGACGATGAGGTCGACCTCGCCGTCGTGGATGAGCTGGACGATGGTCCGCTCACCGGCCGGGCCCTCGCCCTCGCTGAGCTTGCGGACCACGGTCGCGTTGATGCCGTTGCGGCGCAGCACCTCGGCGGTGCCCGAGGTGGCGAGCAGCTCGAAGCCGTGCGCGACCAGCTCACGGGCCGGGAAGATCATCGAGCGCTTGTCCCGGTTGGCGACCGAGATGAACGCGCGGCCCTTGGTGGGCAGCGGCCCGTACGCCCCGGCCTGCGACTTCGCGTACGCGGTGCCGAAGACCGAGTCGATGCCCATGACCTCGCCGGTGGAGCGCATCTCCGGGCCGAGGACGGTGTCGACGCCGCGTCCGTGCATGTCGCGGAAGCGCGACCACGGCATCACGGCCTCCTTGACGGAGATCGGCGCGTCCTGCGGCAGGGTGCCGCCGTCGCCGGCCGCCGGGAGCATGCCCTCGGCGCGCAGCTCGGCGACGGTCGCGCCGAGCGAGATGCGGGCCGCGGCCTTGGCCAGCGGGACCGCGGTGGCCTTCGAGGTGAAGGGCACCGTACGGGAGGCGCGCGGGTTGGCCTCCAGGACGTAGAGGATGTCGCCGGCCAGCGCGAACTGGATGTTGATCAGTCCGCGGACGCCGACGCCCTTGGCGATGGCCTCGGTGGAGATGCGCAGCCGCTTGATGTCGAAGCCGCCGAGGGTGATCGGGGGCAGCGCGCAGGCGGAGTCGCCGGAGTGGATCCCGGCCTCCTCGATGTGCTCCATGACGCCGCCGAGGTAGAGCTCGGTGCCGTCGTAGAGCGCGTCGACGTCGATCTCGATCGCGTCGTCGAGGAAGCGGTCGACCAGCACCGGGCGGGTGGGGCTGATCTCGGTGGACTCCTCGATGTACGAGGAGAGGCGGGTCTCGTCGTACACGATCTCCATGCCGCGGCCGCCGAGCACGTACGAGGGGCGGACCAGGACCGGGTAGCCGATCTCGTCGGCGATGGCCTTGGCCTCGTCGAAGGTGGTGGCGGTGCCGTGCTTGGGGGCGGGCAGTCCGGCCTCGGCGAGGACGCGGCCGAACGCGCCGCGGTCCTCGGCGGCGTGGATCGCCTCGGGGGGTGTGCCGACGACCGGCACGCCGTTGTCCTTGAGCGCCTGCGCCAGGCCCAGCGGGGTCTGGCCGCCGAGCTGGACGATGACACCGGCGACGGGCCCGGCCAGCGTCTCCGCGTGCACGATCTCCAGTACGTCCTCCAGGGTGAGCGGCTCGAAGTAGAGCCGGTCGGAGGTGTCGTAGTCGGTGGAGACCGTCTCCGGGTTGCAGTTGACCATCACCGTCTCGTAGCCCGCGTCGCTGAGCGCGAAGGAGGCGTGGACGCAGGAGTAGTCGAACTCGATGCCCTGCCCGATGCGGTTGGGACCTGAGCCGAGGATGATCACGGCGGGCTTCTCGCGCGGTGCGACCTCGCTCTCCTCGTCGTACGAGGAGTAGAAGTACGGGGTCTTCGCGGCGAACTCGGCGGCGCACGTGTCGACCGTCTTGTAGACCGGGCGTACCCCCAGCGCGTGCCGCACCTCGCGGACGACGTCCTCGCGCAGGTCACGGATCCCGGCGATCTGGGCGTCCGAGAACCCGTGGCGCTTGGCGTCGGCGAGCAGCTGGGGGTCCAGCTTCTCGGCGGCGGCGAGCTCGTTGGCGTGCTCCAGGATCAGGAAGAGCTGGTCGACGAACCACGGGTCGATCTTCGTCGCCTCGAAGACCTCGTCCGGGGTGGCGCCGGCCCGCATGGCCTGCATGACCGTGTTGATCCGGCCGTCGGTGGGGACCTTGGCCGTCTCCAGGAGCTCGGCCTTGTCGCCGGGGTCGCCCACGAAGGTGAACTGCGAGCCCTTCTTCTCCAACGAGCGCAGCGCCTTGTTGAGCGCCTCGGAGAAGTTGCGGCCGATCGCCATGGCCTCGCCCACCGACTTCATAGTGGTGGTGAGGGTGGCGTCGGCTGCCGGGAACTTCTCGAAGGCGAACCGCGGCACCTTCACGACGACGTAGTCGAGCGTCGGCTCGAAGGACGCCGGCGTCTTCTCCGTGATGTCGTTGGGGATCTCATCCAGCGTGTAGCCGACGGCGAGCCGGGCCGCGATCTTCGCGATCGGGAAGCCGGTCGCCTTGGATGCCAGCGCGGACGAACGCGAGACCCTAGGGTTCATCTCGATGACGATGATCCGGCCGTCTTCGGGGTTGACGGCGAACTGGATGTTGCAGCCACCGGTGTCGACACCTACCTCGCGGATGATCGCGATACCGATGTCCCGCAGCCGCTGGTACTCGCGGTCGGTGAGCGTCATCGCCGGGGCGACGGTGATCGAGTCGCCGGTGTGCACGCCCATCGGGTCGAAGTTCTCGATGGAGCAGACGACCACGACGTTGTCGTGCTTGTCGCGCATCAGCTCCAGCTCGTACTCCTTCCAGCCGAGGATGGACTCCTCCAGGAGCACCTCGGTGGTCGGCGAGAGCGTCAGGCCCTGTCCGGCGATCCGGCGCAGCTCCTCCTCGTTGTGCGCGAAGCCGGAACCGGCGCCGCCCATGGTGAAGGAGGGGCGGACGACGACCGGGTAGCCGCCGAGCTCGTCGACGCCGTTGATGACGTCGTCCATCGAGTGGCAGATGACCGAGCGGGCCGACTCACCGTGCCCGATCTTCGCCCGCACGGCCTCGACGACGCCCTTGAAGAGGTCGCGGTCCTCCCCCTTGTTGATCGCCTCGACGTTGGCGCCGATCAGCTCGACGCCGTACTTCTCCAGGACACCTTGCTCGTGCATGGAGATCGCGGTGTTGAGCGCGGTCTGCCCGCCGAGGGTCGGCAGCAGGGCGTCGGGGCGCTCCTTGGCGATGATCTTCTCGACGAACTCCGGGGTGATCGGCTCGACATAGGTGGCGTCGGCGATCTCCGGGTCGGTCATGATCGTGGCCGGGTTGGAGTTGACCAGGATGACCCGCAGGCCCTCGGACTTGAGCACCCGGCAGGCCTGGGTGCCGGAGTAGTCGAACTCGGCGGCCTGACCGATGACGATCGGCCCGGACCCGATGACCAGGACGGACTGGATATCGGTGCGCTTAGGCACGCTGGCCCTCCATCTGGGCTGTGTTCATCAGAGACGTGAAGCGGTCGAAGAGGTACGCGGCGTCGTGCGGGCCTGCGGCTGCTTCGGGGTGGTACTGGACGCTGAAGGCCGGCTGGTCGAGCAGCTGGAGTCCTTCGACCACGTTGTCGTTGAGGCAGACGTGGGAGACCTCGGCGCGGCCGTAGGGCGTGTCGGAGACCTGGTCGAGGGGCGCGTCGACGGCGAAGCCGTGGTTGTGCGCGGTGACCTCGACCTTGCCGGTCGTACGGTCCTGCACCGGCTGGTTGATGCCGCGGTGGCCGTACTTGAGCTTGTATGTGCCGAAGCCCAGCGAGCGTCCGAGCAGCTGGTTGCCGAAGCAGATGCCGAAGAGCGGGGTCTTCCGCTCCAGGACGGCCTTGATGACGGTCAGGTCCGCGGTGGCGGGGTCGCCGGGGCCGTTGGAGAGGAACACTCCGTCGGGGTCGATCGCGTACACGTCGTCGGCGGTGGCGGTGGCGGGCAGGACGTGCACCTCGATGCCGCGCTCGGCCAACCGGTGCGGGGTCATGCCCTTGATGCCGAGGTCGATGGCGGCGACGGTGAACTTCTTCTCGCCGACGGCCGGGACCACGTACGTCTCGGTGGTGGCGACCTCGGCGGAGAGGTCGGCGCCGTTCATCTCGGGCGCCTGCCGGACCTTGGCGAGGAGCATGCCCTCGTCCGAGAGGGCGTTGCCGGAGAAGATGCCGACACGCATGGCGCCGCGCTCGCGCAGATGCCGGGTGAGGGCCCGGGTGTCGATGCCGCTGATGCCGACGATGCCCTGCTTCACCAGCTCGTCGTCGAGGGAGCGGCGTGAGCGCCAGTTCGACGGGATACGGGCGGGGTCGCGTACGACGTAACCGGCGACCCAGATCTTCGCGGACTCGTCGTCCTCGTCGTTGACGCCGGTGTTGCCCACGTGCGGGGCGGTCATCACGACGACCTGGCGGTGGTACGAGGGGTCGGTGAGGGTTTCCTGGTAACCGGTCATCCCGGTGTTGAAGACCGCTTCACCGAAGGTCTCCCCGGTGGCCCCGTAGGAGCGGCCGCGGAAGATCCGGCCGTCCTCCAGGACGAGTACGGCGGGGGACGCCGCTGTCCTCTCCGAGGCGTTCCCCGGGCTGGAGATCGTCATCGTGCGGTGCCTTCCGTCGTGATCGGGTGGTGCGTGGTACTCGTGGTGCTGTCAGCGGTAGCGGTGGCGCCCGCCGGGTGGCTCACGGCGTTGACGGCCTCGACCCAGGCGGCCTGTTCCGCTGCCCGGTCCGAGCGGAAACCGGAGTCGATCAGCTTGTCGCCGTGCTCCCAGGTGATGATCAGCATGCCGCCCTCGGTGAGGACCTTGCCCGCGATGCCCTTGTCGAGCCGGGCCTCGCGGAGCCGCGCGGCCGGGATGAAGAAGTCGCTCGCCCCGGGGCGTACGACCTCCACGCCCTCGTCCGTGAGCGTCACCTCGGCCTTGCTGCGGGTGCCCAGGCCGTGCGCGACGATCCGGTCGAGCCACTGCCCGGCCGTGGTCGAGCCGTGGTACCGGCCGCTCATCTCCAGTCTGGCCGTACCCGGTACGTCCGGCGCGCTGGGCAGCTCAGGGAGGTCGCTCTGGAGCGTCCCCCGCCATTTCCAGCCCTCGCGCATCAGCCAGTAGACGAGCGCGACGAGGAGCAGCAGGCCGACGATCCAGCCGATGCGGCCCGACCAGTCGGTGACGTCAGCCGACTTCTGCTCCGCCGCCAGCTGAAGATGTGCGAGGTGAAGATTGATGAGAGGTGTCACGCCAGCTTCCCGTCCACGACCGTTGCCCTGCCCCGCAGGAAGGTGTGGGTGACGCGTCCCGGCAGCTCACGGCCCTCGTACGGGGTGTTGCGGCTGCGGGAGGCGAAGCCCGCGGGGTCCACCTCACCACGGTAAGCCGCGTCGACCAGCGTGAGGTTCGCGGGCTCACCGGCGGCGATCGGCCGGCCGTGGCCCGTCAGGCGGCCGATGGCGGCGGGCCGGAAGGACATCCGGTCGGCGACGGTCTCCCAGTCGACGAGACCGGTGTCGACCATCGTCTGCTGGACGACGGAGAGGGCGGTCTCCAGGCCCACCATCCCCATGGCGGCCGCGGCCCACTCGCAGTCCTTGTCCTCGTGCGGGTGCGGGGCGTGGTCGGTGGCGACGCAGTCGATCGTGCCGTCGGCGAGCGCCTCGCGCAGAGCCATCACATCGGACTCGGTGCGCAGCGGCGGGTTGACCTTGTAGACGGGGTTGTACGTACGGACCAGCTCGTCGGTGAGGAGGAGGTGGTGCGGGGTCACCTCGGCGGTGACGTTCCAGCCCTTGGACTTGGCCCAGCGGACGATCTCCACGGAACCGGCTGTCGACAGGTGGCAGATGTGCACCCGGGAGCCGACGTGGGCGGCGAGCAGCACATCGCGGGCGATGATCGACTCCTCGGCGACGGCGGGCCAGCCGCCGAGCCCCAGTTCGGAGGAGACGACGCCCTCGTTCATCTGGGCACCCTCGGTGAGCCGGGGCTCCTGGGCGTGCTGGGCCACGACACCGTCGAAGGCCTTCACGTACTCCAGGGCGCGGCGCATGATCACGGCGTCGTCCACGCACTTGCCGTCGTCGGAGAAGACGCGGACCGCTGCGGCCGATTCGTGCATCGCGCCGAGTTCGGCGAGCTGCTTGCCGGCCAGTCCGACGGTGACGGCGCCGATGGGCTGCACGTCGCAGTAGCCGGACTCCTTGCCCAGGCGCCAGACCTGCTCCACCACGCCGGCGGTGTCCGCGACGGGGAAGGTGTTCGCCATGGCGTGGACGGCGGTGAATCCGCCGGCGGCGGCGGCCTTGGTACCGGTGAGCACGGTCTCGGAGTCCTCACGGCCCGGCTCGCGCAGATGGGTGTGCAGGTCGACCAGGCCGGGCAGCAGGATCCGGCCGTCCGCCTCGATGACATCGACGCCGTCGGCGGAGAGGCCGGAGCCCACCGCTGCGACGGTCTCGCCGTCGATCAGGACGTCCTGCGGCCGGCCGCCGAGCACCTTCGCACCACGGATCAGGGTCTTGCTCATGATTACTTGCTCTCCTCGGTACGGGAAGTCGTGGCGGGCTCTGAGCCGCCCAGCAGCAGGTAGAGGACGGCCATCCGGATCGAGACGCCGTTGGCGACCTGCTCGACGGCGGTGCAGCGGTCCGAGTCGGCGACGTCGGCGGTGATCTCCATCCCGCGGTTCATCGGTCCGGGGTGCATCACGATGGAGTCGCCGGGCATCCGCGCCATCCGGTCGCCGTCCAGGCCGTAGCGGCGCGAGTACTCGCGTTCGGTGGGGAAGAAGGCCGCGTTCATCCGCTCGCGCTGTACGCGCAGCATCATGACGGCGTCGGAGTCGGGGAGCACCCGGTCGAGGTCGTACGAGACCTCACAGGGCCAGTGCTCGACGCCGATGGGTACCAGGGTGGGCGGCGCGACCAGCGTCACCCGGGCGCCGAGGGTGTGCAGCAGATGGACGTTGGACCGGGCGACCCTGCTGTGCAGCACGTCACCGACGATGGTGATGCGGCGGCCTTCGAGGTCGCGCCCTGTGCCGGTGTCGGCCCCGACCAGCCTGCGGCGCATGGTGAACGCGTCGAGGAGCGCCTGGGTGGGGTGCTCGTGGGTGCCGTCGCCCGCGTTGACGACCGCGCCGTCGATCCAGCCCGATGTGGCGAGCCGGTACGGGGCCCCGGATGAGCCGTGCCGGATGACGACTGCGTCGGCGCCCATCGCCTCCAGGGTCAGCGCGGTGTCCTTGAGTGACTCGCCCTTGGAGACCGACGAGCCCTTCGCGGAGAAGTTGATGACGTCGGCGGAGAGGCGCTTGGCGGCGGCCTCGAAGGAGATACGGGTCCGGGTCGAGTCCTCGAAGAAGAGGTTGACGACGGTCCGGCCGCGCAGGGTCGGAAGCTTCTTGACCGGCCGGTCGGCGACCCGGGCCATCTCCTCGGCGGTGTCGAGGATCAGGACGGCGTCGTCGCGGGTGAGATCGGCGGCCGAGATGAGGTGGCGCTTCATCTGGGTGTTCTCCATGTTTTCGCGGGGAGGGCGCGCAGGATTCGGGGATGTGACGGGCGGGCGGGCACAGCTCCGCGGCCCGGGTCGCGGGCCGTACGGGACGAGGAGCTAACGGCCGCCGGCCGGGGCGGTCCGCTCGGTACCGAGCAGGACCGTGTCGCGGCCGTCCTCCTCGGCGAGCTGGACCTTGACCGTCTCCCGCAGCGACGTGGGGAGGTTCTTGCCGACGTAGTCCGCGCGGATGGGGAGTTCACGGTGGCCGCGGTCGACGAGGACGGCGAGCTGCACGGCGCGCGGGCGGCCGATGTCGCCCAGGGCGTCCAGCGCGGCGCGGATCGTACGGCCGGAGAAGAGCACGTCGTCGACGAGGACCACCAGGCGTCCGTCGACGCCGTCCGCGGGGATGTCCGTACGGGCCAGCGCGCGGGCGGGCCGCATCCGCAGGTCGTCGCGGTACATGGTGATGTCCAGGGAGCCGACCGGGACCGTGCGGCCGGTGATCTCTTCGAGCTTGGCCGCGAGCCTGCGGGCCAGGAACACACCGCGGGTCGGGATGCCGAGGAGCACGACGTCTTCGGCGCCCTTGGCGCGTTCGACAATCTCGTGAGCGATACGGGTCAGTACCCGTGCGATGTCCGGGGCCTCCAGGACGGGGCGCGCGCCGGAACCACCGCTGTCGGGGGAGCCAGTGCCTGAGCCGGAACGGGTTGAGCCGACACTGGCTGAACCTGCACTGGCTGAACTTGCACTGCTGGTGTCCATATGAAAACGGACCTCCTTCTCCGCCTCACGGGACGGACCTTAAAGGACGTCGAAATTACAACAGCCACCGTACCAGGGGCGCACCGGGCGTTCCAGCCCAGGTCCGGGCCGGTCCGGACCATTCGGCTTGACGCATCCAAGTAACGCTGCGTAACCTCACAGTGAGTTACCAGCCGCGCGGCGTAGCCGCAGTGCATCTCAGCGTCCGGGGAGCCATATGTCCAGCGAATACGCAAAACAGCTCGGGGCCAAGCTCCGTGCCATCCGCACCCAGCAGGGCCTTTCCCTCCACGGTGTCGAGGAGAAGTCCCAGGGCCGGTGGAAGGCCGTAGTGGTCGGTTCGTACGAGCGTGGTGACCGCGCCGTGACCGTCCAGCGCCTCGCCGAGCTGGCGGACTTCTACGGGGTTCCGGTGCAGGAGCTGCTGCCGGGCACCACACCGGGCGGAGCGGCCGAGCCGCCGCCGAAGCTCGTCCTGGACCTGGAGCGCCTCGCCCACGTCCCGCCGGAGAAGGCCGGGCCGCTCCAGCGTTACGCGGCCACGATCCAGAGCCAGCGCGGCGACTACAACGGCAAGGTGCTGTCGATCCGCCAGGACGACCTGCGCACACTCGCCGTCATCTACGACCAGTCCCCCTCGGTCCTCACCGAGCAGCTGATCAGCTGGGGTGTGCTGGACGCGGACGCCCGTCGCGCGGTCGCGCACGACGAGGGCTGAGCCTCTCGCGGATCGTTCAACAGAAGAAACGTCTCGTCCGAAGGGCGGCCCCGCATATGCCGGTGGCCGCCCTTCGGGTTTCCGGCTCCCGGGGCGGCCGGCCCGGATGCCGGTGGCCGCCCTTCGGGTTTCCGGCTCCCGGGGCGGCCGGCCCGCCGTCAGCCCCGCAGCCGGTCCCCGCCGTCAGCCGCCCGTGGGCCGGTAGAGCCGGCCGACGAGTTCGGGCAGCAGCCGTTCGGCGAGCTTCGGCGGCAGCGCCTGGAGCACCGCGAGGACGGGCGCCATCCGCCCGGGCAGCTCCCCCCGCTCCCCCACCCCGGCGAAGTCGACCGCGAGCGCCGCCTCATCGGGGGTGAGGGTCTCCGGGTCGAGTGCCGAGGCAGCGGCGAGCACCGCAGGATCGGCAGCGGCGGGCCCGGTGACCGCGGCCGCGGCGACCGCCTCGGTCAGCGCGCCGAGCAGCTTCCGTACGGTCTCCTCCCCCGCCATCGCCGCCGTCACGGTGAGATGCAGACTGGCCGGTGAGCCCGCGAAGGCGGGCTGCGGCTGTACGTACCAGCCCAGGCCGCGCATCTCGTCCGCCACCACGAACGGGTCGATGCCCGGCCCGTCGGCGGCGACCGCGAGCAGCGAGGAGTCCGGGCTGCCCAGGACCCGGAGCCCGTCGATGCCGCCGATGCCCGCGATGAGCCCCGTCACCGCCTGGTGGACGCGCAGCGAAAGCGCCGTGTACCCGTCGGTACCGATCCGCTCCAGCACCGCCCACGCGGCAGCCAGCGGCCCGGCGGGTTTGGTGCCCTGCAGGGTGGCGTTGACCACCGGGTAGCCGGGCCACGAAGCGTGCGCGAACCAGCCGTGCCTGCGGAGTTCGGCGTCCCTGAACAGCAGGACCGACGCGCCCTTGGCCGTATATCCGTACTTGTGCAGGTCGACCGAGAGCGAAGTGACACCGGGCACGGAGAGGTCGAACTGCGGCAGCGCCGGCGCATCGGCGGAGAGCCGCAGATGCCCCAGGTACCAGCCGCCGATGCAGGCGTCGACGTGGCAGAGCACGCCGTGCCGGGCCGCCTCGGCGGCGGCTTCCGCGACCGGGTCGATCACCCCATGGGCGTACGAGGGTGCGGAGACCACCACGAGTGCGGTGCGGCCGGTGAGAGCGGCCGCGAGATCGGTGGCGCGCACCCGGTAGGTCAGCGGGTCCACCGGGACCACCACGGTCCTGAGCCCGAAGAGCGCGGCGGCCTTGTGGAAGGCAGCGTGCGCGGTCTCGGGCAGCACCAGTTCGGGCTCGGTGACACCACGGGTGCGCAGCGCGTGTTCGCGCGCGGTGAGGACGGCGAGCAGGCAGCTCTCCGTACCGCCGCTGGTGAAGGTGCCGGCGGTCTTCGGACCGCCGCCGAGCAGCCGGGCGGTGCGCGCCACGATGTCGTTCTCCAGGGAGACCACACTGGGGAAGGCCGTCATGTCGAGGCCGTTGACGCCCGCGAACGCGGCGGCCGCCGCGTTGGCCAGCTCCTCGATGCCCGGCAGGCCCGAGTCGTAGACGTACGCCATGGTGCGTCCGCCCCTGACGGGCAGATCGGCCGCGCGCAGGGCGCCGAGCCGGTCGAGGACGCGCCGGTCGGCGGGCGTGTACGCCCCGGCCCCCGCGGGGCCTGGATCTCTGGACTGTTCACCGGGATCAGCCATGCGCGCAACCTAGGGCACGGCCCGCGGAACGCACCAGGCCCGGAGCAGAAGATTGTTCATCTTCCGCTCCGGGCCTGGATGAGCAGGTTCCGTGACGGGGCCTCAGTCGCGGCGCAGGCTCGGCTTGAGGTCCTTGAACCGGCCGAGCAGACCGTTGATGAAGGCCGGCGACTCGTCGGTGGAGAACTCCTTGGCGAGCTGCACCGCCTCGTCCATCACGACGGCGTCCGGCGTCCCGTCGACCCACACCAGCTCATGGGCGCTGAGCCTGATGATGTTGCGGTCGACGACCGGCATCCGGTCGAGGGTCCAGCCCACCGCGTAGGTGGCGATGAGTTCGTCGATACGGTCCGCGTGCTCCGCGTACCCCTCGACGAGCTCCATCGTGTACTCACTGACCGGTGGCTGCCGGTCGTCGGTCCGGGCGTGACGGATCCAGTCCGCGAGGACCGTCTGCACGGACGCCCCGCGCTGGTCGGCCTCGAAGAGGATCTGGAAGGCGCGCTTGCGCGCCGTGTTCCGGGCAGCCACGGTTAGCTGTTCACCCGGCCGAGATAATCACCGGATCGGGTGTCGACCTTGATCTTCTCGCCGGTCGTGATGAAGAGCGGGACACCGATCTCGTAACCGGTCTCCAGGGTGGCGGGCTTGGTGCCACCGGTGGAACGGTCGCCCTGGACACCCGGGTCGGTGTGCTGGATCGTCAGCTCGACCGCGGCCGGGAGCTCGACGTAGAGCACCTCGCCCTCGTACTGGGCAACGGAGGCGGTGAAGCCCTCGATGAGGAAGTTGGCCGCGTCACCGACCGACTTGCGGTCGACCATCAGCTGGTCGTAGGTGTCCATGTCCATGAACACGAAGTACTCGCCGTCCATGTACGAGAACTGCATGTCGCGCCGGTCAATGGTGGCCGTCTCGACCTTCACACCGGCGTTGAACGTCTTGTCGACGACCTTGCCGGAAAGCACGTTCTTGAGCTTGGTGCGCACAAAAGCCGGGCCCTTGCCGGGCTTGACGTGCTGGAACTCGACGACGGACCAGAGCTGGCCCCCGTCGAGCTTGAGCACCAGGCCGTTCTTGAGGTCGTTCGTGGAAGCCACGGTTGAGGTTCTCCTGGACTGCAGCGTGTGTGGGACCGCGGGTGCACGCCACTAGAGGGCGAGCAGCTCCTTGGTCGTAATGGTGAGTAGCTCGGGTCCGCCGTCCGCCTCAGGGCGTACGACGAGCGTGTCATCGATCCGGACTCCGCCCCGGCCAGGGAGGTGGACCCCCGGTTCGACGGTGACCGGCACGCAAGCGTCCAGTTTACCCATGGCCGCAGGTGCCAGCTGCGGGTCCTCGTCGATTTCGAGCCCGACACCGTGTCCGGTCGACGGGCCGAGGGTCCCGCCGTGGCCCGCGGCCTCCAGCACATGGCGTGCGGCGAGGTCCACGTCCCGGCACGCCGCACCGGGCACGAGGGCCTCCCGACCTGCCCGTTGTGCCGCGAAGACCAGGTCGTACAGCTCGATCTGCCAGTCCGCGGGCGCCGTCCCGATGACGAATGTCCGGCCGATCTCACATCGGTATCCGCGGTACACCGCCCCGAGCCGGACGGAGAGCAGATCGCCCTCCTCGACCCGGCGGTCGGACGGGCGGTGGCCGCTCAGTCCGGCATTGGGCCCGGTGGCCACCGAGGTCGGCAGGGACGGTCCTGCGGCTCCGTGGTCGACCAGGCGGCGCTCCAGCTCCAGGGCGAGATGACGCTCGGTGCGCCCGACGAGGATCGATTCGAGCAGCTCGCCCAGGGCCTGGTCGGTGATCTCCCCGGCGGTGCGCAGACAGCGGATCTCGTCCTCGTCCTTGATGATCCGCTGCTGCTCGACGGCGCGGGCCAGGTCGGCGAGGCGCAGCCGCGGCGCCACCGAGTGCAGGGCCCGGTGCCGGGCGACGGTCAGATGGTGCTCCTCCACCGCCAGTGTCACGGCGCCCACCGAGCTGAGCCGGCCGGCGGCGGCCACCGCCGGGTCGCCGCCCGGCGCCGGCAGCACCGTGAGCCGCAGATGCTCGTCGGGGCGGCCGTCCTCCTGGTCAGCGGGGGGCCCGTCGGGGCAGAGGAGCTCATCGCCTTCCGGGCCGAGCAGCAGAACCGCGCCCGCCGGGGCCGCACCGGCGAGATACCGGACGTTGGCCGGCCGGGAGACCAGGGCTGCGCCGCTGCCCGCTGCCAGGCACCGGTCACGCAGCCTTGCCCGGCGGACCGCAAACACCTCTGCCATGGTCCTGAGCCTAGGAGCGGCAGCGGCATCCGGCTGGTTCAGCGCGTCCGACCGGGGAGCTTCACCAGTTCGGAGGGGAGGCGATGGAGCGGGCGAGTACGTCGTCGAGCACCTGGGCGGTGGTGGCCACGTCGTAGCCCGAGTTGTCGATGATCGGCAGCCCCGAGCCGTACCAGCCGGCCATCCGGCCGTGGATCCGGGCGACTTCCTCGTCGCTGAGGCGGCGGTTGCCGCTGCGGGCCGCGTTGCGCTCCAGGACGACCTCCAGGCCCGGCAGCAGCACGACGGGCAGCAGCCCGGGGCCGACGTGGCGCTTCCAGCCGCCGAGACCGACGACCGGCCGGTCGGGAAAGACCGCGTCGTCCAGGATGCAGGAGATGCCGTTGGCCAGGAAGTTGCGCGCGGCGAAGCCGCAGGTGCGGCGGGCCAGCCGGTACTGGGCCTCGGAGTGGTCGTTCCAGCCGGTCTGCGGGTCGGCGAAACCGGAACAGACCCACTCGCGTACGTCGTCGAGGCTGATGTGCGACGTGGGCATCCGGCGGCTCCGCGCCCAGTGCCGGGCGACGGTGGTCTTGCCCGCGCCCGCCGGTCCTATGAGGAGGACGGCGAGCGTCGTGTTGCCGGTGTCGGCCGGGGCGCTGGCGACGGGCGGCGCCGGCAGCGGGACCGGGCCACCGGGTGGCAGCTGGATGTGGCCGGTCGTCTCCATGGACGGCGGCGCGGGCGGCAGGTGGGGCGGCGGCGCGGGCGGGGCCGCCGGCTGGTCGGGTGCCACCCAGCCCGGGGCCCGACCGGGGTGCTGGGCGCTCTGGCCCCAGCCCGCGGCGCCCGGAGGGGGCGGCGGCAGCGGAGCTCCCACAGGGTGCTGCATCCGGTGCCACTCCGTCTCGCTCAGCCGACTGTCTGCCGTACCGAACGGTACCCTCCCCGGCCGGCCCGGTGTGAACGGCCGGGGAGGGCCACCGGGCGGTGTCAGCCGGTGAGTTCCCCGGCCAGCGCCCGCAGGGCGAGGCGGTAGGAGCCGATCCCGAAGCCCGCGACGGTGCCGCTGGCGACCGCGGCGATCACGGAGTTGTGACGGAACTCCTCACGGGCGTACGGATTCGAGATGTGCACCTCGATGAGCGGGGCGGTGCGCTGGGCCGCCGCGTCCCGCATCGCGTACGAGTAGTGCGTGAACGCACCGGGGTTGATCACGACGGGGAGCGCGCCGTCGGCTGCCTCGTGCAGCCAGCGGATCATCTCGCCCTCGTCGTTGGTCTCCCGCACCTCGACGTCGAGACCGAGCTCCTTGCCCAGCAGGGTGCAGGCCTCGACGAGCCCCGCGTACGACGTCGCGCCGTAGACGTCGGGCTCGCGGGAGCCCAGGCGGCCCAGGTTGGGGCCGTTGAGCACGAGGACGCGGGCGCTCACGCGGAGACCTCCCCGAACGCGGCGAGCAGGACGGCCGGGTCCGGGCCCTCCAGGACCGTCGGCTTGGCGAGTCCGTCGAGGACGATGAAGCGCAGGACGTTGCCCCGGGACTTTTTGTCGACCTTCATCGTCTCCAGGAGCTTGGGCCACTGGTCGCCCCGGTAGGTCAGCGGCAGCCCCACGGAGGCGAGTACGGCGCTGTGCCGGTCGGCGGTCGCGTCGTCCAGGCGGCCCGCGAGACGGCCGAGTTCGGCGGCGAACACCATGCCGACCGAGACCGCGGCGCCGTGCCGCCACTTGTAGCGCTCGTTCTTCTCGATGGCGTGGGCGAGCGTGTGGCCGTAGTTGAGGATCTCCCGCAGGCCCGACTCCCTGAGGTCGTTCGACACGACCTCGGCCTTGACCCGGATGGACCGCTCGATCAGCTCGGCGGTGTGCGGTCCGGCCGGCGTACGGGCACCCTCCGGATCGGACTCCACGAGGTCGAGGATGGCCGGGTCGGCGATGAAGCCGGCCTTGATGATCTCGGCCATCCCGGACACGTAGTCGTTGACCGGGAGCGAGTCCAGCGCCGCGAGGTCGCAGAGCACCCCGGCGGGCGGGTGGAAGGCGCCCACCAGATTCTTGCCCTCGGCGGTGTTGATGCCGGTCTTGCCGCCGACGGCCGCGTCCACCATGCCGAGCACGGTGGTGGGAACGGCGATCCAGCGCACCCCGCGCAGCCAGCTCGCGGCGACGAATCCGGCCACGTCGGTGGTCGCGCCGCCGCCGACGCCGACGATGACATCGGTACGGGTGAACCCGCTCTGGCCCAGCGCCTTCCAGCAGTAGGCGGCGACCTCGACGGTCTTGGCCTCCTCCGCGTTGGGCAGCTGGACCGCGATGGCCTCGTACCCCTGGTCGGCGAGGTCCTGGCGGACCGCCTCGCCGGTCTCGGCCAGCGCCTCGGGGTGCAGTACGGCGACCCGCCTGGCTTGCTCGCCGATCAGCGCGGGCAGCTCGGCAAGGAGCTGACGGCCGACCAGCACCTCGTACGGATCGTGGCCGTCCGTGCCGCCGACCTGGATACGGATGGGGGCGTCCTGCGTCATACGGTCTTCTCCTGGCCGGGGGGCGGGGTGGTGTCCCCTGCGGGGAGCCGGAGCTCCAGGGCGTCGAGGACCGCCTCGGCGACCTCTTCGGGGATCCGGCCGTCGGTGGGGACGACGGCACGGGCGACTTCGGTGTACAGGGGCCGCCGCGCGTCCATCAGCTCACGCCACTGGCGGCGCGGGTTGACGGCGAGCAGCGGGCGCGCGGTGTTGAGCCCGACCCGCTTGACCGCCTCGTCGACGTCCATCGAGAGGTAGACGACCGGGCGGCCGGCCAGGAGTTCACGGGTGGCCGGGTCGAGGATCGCGCCGCCGCCGAGCGACAGTACACCGGTGTGCCCGGTCACCGCCTCGCGCACCGCGGCGCGTTCAAGGGCGCGGAAGTGGTCCTCGCCGTCGTCGACGAAGATGTCCGCGATGGTGCGGCCCTCGGCCGCCACGATGTCGGCGTCGGTGTCCCGGTAGCCCGCGCCGAGCCGCTCGGCGAGCAGTTCGCCGACGGTGGACTTGCCGACGCCCATCGGGCCGACGAGGACGACCAGCGGCCCGCTCATCGGATCTGGAGGTTGTCGAGGAAGGAGCGGACATTCCGGCGGGTCTCGCCGACGCTGTCGCCGCCGAACTTCTCCGCGACCGCGTCCGCCAGGACCAGCGCGACCATGGCCTCGGCGACGATCCCGGCGGCAGGCACCGCGCAGACGTCCGAGCGCTGGTGGTGCGCGGCGGCGACCTCGCCGGTGGCCACGTCGATGGTGGCGAGTGCGCGGGGGACGGTCGCGATCGGCTTCATCGCGGCCCGGACGCGCAGCAGTTCACCGGTGGACATACCGCCCTCGGTGCCACCGGAGCGGCCCGATGTGCGGCGTACGCCCTCCGCGGTCGGCACGATCTCGTCGTGGGCCTTGGAGCCCGGCACCCGGGCCAGGTCGAAGCCGTCGCCGACCTCGACGCCCTTGATGGCCTGGATGCCCATCAGGGCGGCGGCGAGCCTGGCGTCGAGCCTGCGGTCCCAGTGCACATGCGAACCGAGGCCGACCGGTACGCCGTAGGCGAGCACCTCGACCACACCGCCGAGGGTGTCGCCGTCCTTGTGGGCCTGGTCGATCTCGGCGACCATCGCCTCCGACGCGTCCGCGTCCAGGCAGCGCACCGGGTCCTCGTCCAGCCGCGCCTCGTCGGCGGGGACCGGGACGACGCCGTACGGCGCCTTCGCCCCGGCCAGCTCCACGACGTGCGAGACGAGCTCGATGCCGGTCGTCTCCTTCAGGTAGGAGCGGGCCACCGTGCCGAGCGCGACGCGGGCCGCCGTCTCACGGGCGCTGGCGCGCTCCAGGATCGGCCGGGCCTCGTCCAGCGCGTACTTCTGCATACCCGCGAGGTCCGCGTGACCGGGACGGGGGCGGGTCAGCGGGGCGTTGCGGGCCAGCTGGGCCAGCTCGTCGGGGTCGACCGGGTCGGCCGACATGACCTTCTCCCACTTGGGCCACTCGGTGTTGCCGACCATGACGGCCACCGGGCCGCCCATGGTCAGCCCGTGCCGGACCCCGCCGAGGAAGGTGACCTCGTCCTTCTCGAACTTCATCCGGGCGCCGCGGCCGTATCCGAGCCGCCGCCGGGCGAGCGCGTCCGCCACCATGTCCGTGGTGACCGGAACGCCGGCGGGAAGCCCCTCCAGCGTCGCCACCAGTGCGGGTCCGTGCGACTCCCCCGCGGTCAGCCAACGCAACCTGCTCAACGGTGCTCCTCATGCTCGCGCCTCGATCTGCGACGGCGCGACCGGGTGCGCGGCCCTGGCCCGCCTGACCCGATCCTCCCACGGCCGGGCCCGCCGCCCGTCATGGGTCCAGCTGGCGGACGTCCCCGGAGAGCCGGCCCCGGGGCGGGCCGTGCAGGCCGGTCAGCGGCAGGGCGGGGCGGTGCTGCTGCGTACCACCAGACGCGTCGCCAGATCCACCCGGGTGGTGGCGGGCCGCTCGCCCCGGCCGAGGTCGATCACCAGCCGGGCCGCCGTCTCGGCCATCTCAAGCAGCGGCTGACGCACGGTGGTGAGCGGTGGCCCCACCCATCGGGTGATCGGCAGATCGTCGAAGCCGACGACGCTGAGGTCGTCCGGGATGCGCAGCCCCCTCTCGCGGGCGGCTTCGAAGACGCCGAGCGCCTGAAGGTCGTTCCCGGTGAAGACGGCGGTAGGCGGGTCCGGGAGGCGCAGCAGGTCCAGACCGGCGGTGTAGCCGGCCTCGTGGTGGAAGTCGCCCTCCCTCACGAGCGCGGGGTCCACCGGGAGGCCCGCGGTCTCCAGTGCGGCGCGGTATCCGTCCAGTCGCGCCCGGCTGCACATCATGCTGGCCGGGCCGCCGATGACACCGATCCGCCGATGGCCCAGTTCCACCAGGTGCCGGGTGGCCGCGAGTCCCCCCTGCCAGTTGGTGGTGCCGACCGACGGGACGTCGTCGCCCGGGTCACCGGCCGGGTCGACGACGACGAAGGGGATGTCGCGGCTGGTCAGCTGGGCGCGCTGGGCGGCGTTGAGATCCGAGAGGACCAGGATCACCCCGACGGGCCTGCGGGCCAGCACTCCGTCCAGCCAGGTCTGACCCGGGGTCAGCCGGCCCGCGCTCTCGGAGAGGACCAGGCTGAGCCCGTCCTCCCTGGCGACGTTCTCCACTCCCCTGATGACCTCCATCGCCCAGGCACTCTCGAGCTCGTGGAAGACCAGGTCGATGAGCCGGGACTGCTGCGAGACCCCCCGCCTGCGCCGGTAGCCGTGCTGGAGCAGCAGTTCCTCGACCCGGGTGCGGGTCCCGGCGGCCACGTCGGCGCGCCCGTTCAGGACTTTCGAAACTGTCGGAGCCGAGACCCCGGCGGCGCGGGCGATATCCGACAGTGTGGCGGCACCTTCCGGCTGATCTCCGGCAGGCGCCTTCCGCTGTGAGGACGGGACGTTCGCAGGGCTCATGCATGGATCGTAGCCCTCGATCCAGCCCGCACCGGTCCCGGTGCACCGATCGGGAAACCTTCTGCGCAGCCTCTTGACGAGCCCGAAACCCACTCGTACGGTTCCGCCAACATTCGCTGAACATTCCGAAACATTCGACAGAGGTGCGGTCATGGGGTCGGGCATTCTCAGCAGCGGTACACGTACTGCCAGATGGGCCGCGGCAGGGGCCGCGATGGTGATGGCCGGGATCCTGGCCGGCTGCGGTTCGGGCAACGGCGGGGGCGGTTCCATCACCGCCTACGTCTATGGCGACGACGAGGTGAAGGTGCAGCAGGCGGCCGTTGCGAAGTTCAACAAGACGTCCGACGTCAAGGTGAAGCTGGTTTCGGTCCCCGGCACCGACTACGTCAACAAGCTCCGCAGCGCGATGGGCTCTCCCAGTGCTCCGGACGTCTTCTTCAACTGGGGCGGCGGCTCCATCAAGCCGTATGTCGACGCCGGCCAGCTGGTCGACCTCACCTCGACCGTGAAGAGCGACGCCACGCTGAAGAACGGCTTCCTTCCGCCGATCATGACCGCTGGCGGTCTCGGCGGAAAGGTCTACGGGGTGCCGATGCGCGGTATGCAGCCCGTGATTCTCTTCTACAACAAGAAGCTCTTCGCCGAGAACAGCCTCCAGGCACCCAGGACCTGGGAGGACCTGCAGAAGGACGTCACCACCTTCAAGTCCAGGGGCATCACCCCCTTCGCGCTGGGCGGCTCCGACAAATGGCCCGAGCTGATGTGGATGGAGTACCTGCTGGACCGGATCGGCGGCCCCGGGGTCTTCAAGAAGATCCAGGCCGGTGACTCGGCCGGCTGGAGCGACCCCGCGGTGCTCAAGGCGGCCAGTACGGTCCGGCAGCTCGTCGACAGTGGCGCCTTCGGCTCCAACTTCAACTCGGTCGACTACGGCAACGGCGGCGCCCCCACCCTCCTCAACAAGGGCAAGGCTGCCATGCACCTGATGGGCTCGTGGGAGTACTCGACCCAGCTCGGCAAGGCCCCGGAGTTCGCCAGGAAGGACCTGGCCTGGACCACCTTCCCGACCGTGGCCGGCGGCGTGGGTGACGTGAACGACGTGGTGGGCAATCCCACCAACTACTGGTCGGTCAACGCCAGGACGAAGCACAAGGACGCGGCGATCAAGTTCCTCAAGGCCATGGCGGCGGAGTCGTACGCCAAGTCCCTGATCGCCGACGGGGAGGTCCCCACCACGTCCAACGCCGCATCCCTGTTCAGCTCGTCGCCCAACCCGAAGTTCTCCAAGTACCAGTACGACATGGTGCAGAAGGCCCCGAGTTTCACTCTCTCGTGGGATCAGGCACTTGAGCCCCAGATCGCCACCCCGCTGCTCACCGAAGTCAGCAAGCTCTTCGCCGGGAAGTCCACCCCTGAGCAGTTCGTCTCCGCGATGAAGGCCGTCAAGTAACGATGTCCACCACTCCGCTCGCCACGAAGCCCGCTCAGGACGCGAAAGCGGCCCGGCCCGTCAAGCGCGGAGGCGGCCGGGCGGCCGGCAGCAATGTCGGCCGCCCGCACGTCGGCTGGGCGCTCCCCGGTCTGCTCTTCTTCGCCGTCTTCGCGATCGCCCCGCTGGCGCTCGCCGTTTATCTGTCCTTCTGCAAGTGGAACGGCCTGAACTCGCCCACGTCGGCCGGACTGGCCAACTGGACGCGGCTCTTCAAGGACCACGACTTCGGCCAGGCGGCCTGGCTGAGTCTGCTGCTCACCACGATCAGCTGGGCCTTCCAGACCCCGGTCGCCCTGCTGCTGGGGGTCTGGGCGGCCGGACGCCGGCGCGGCCGCGCCTTGCTCTCGGCGATCTTCTTCATCCCGCTGCTGCTGTCCACCACCGCCATCGCGATGCTCTTCCATGCCCTGCTGGACCCCAACTTCGGCGTGATCAAGGAAATCGGGCCCTGGATCGGAGTCGACCCGAATGTGATGGGCACCTCCACCGGTGCCCTGCTGGTGGTGGCGTTCGTCGGCGGCTGGCAGTTCATGCCGTTCCACACCCTGATCTACCAGGGGGGCGCGCGGCAGATTCCCGAAGTCCTCTACCAGGCGGCGTCCCTCGACGGCGCGGGGATGCTCCGGCAGTTCTTCCACGTCACGCTGCCCCAGCTGCGGCACACAGTGACCACCTCGTCGGTGCTGATGATCGTGGGTTCGCTGACCTACTTCGACACCGTGCTGATCATGACCAAGGGCGGTCCGGGCACCGACACCACGATCCTGCCCTACCTGATGTACCGCACCGGCTTCCAGACGTACGACCTCGGCTACGCCGCCGCCATCGCCACCGCCCTGGTCGTGGTGGCCACCAGTCTTTCGCTGGTCCTGGTCCGCTTCAGCGGCTTCGGAACCATGCGCTCAACCCGGGAAGGTATGTAACGCGATGTCGTCCGACACCCGCGCCGCGGCGCCCGCTGCGGCTCCCCTGCCTCCGGGTCCGGCCGCCGGCACGCCACGACGGGGCCGGCCCCTGCGCAGAGCGAACCCACTGGCCGGTCTCGGTTCGCTGGTCTGGCTCGTCGTCGTGCTGGTCCCGCTCTACACGCTGGTCTCCGCGTCACTGATGCATCAGGACGTGGCCCTCGACGGCGACCCGCTGGCCTTCCCCTCCCGTCCCACACTGGACAACTACGTCACGGTGCTGCACAGCGGCTTCCTCACACTGCTCGGCAACACCGCGATCGTCGCCGTTTCCACGGTGGCCATCGTGCTGGTGCTCTCCGTTCCGGTGGCCTATGTCGCGGTACGCACCCGGAATCGCTGGTCGTCGCTGGCGTTCAGGAGCTTCCTGCTCGGGGTGGCGATCCCGGCTCAGGCAGTGATCGTTCCGCTGTACCTGCTGATCGGGAAGATGGGCCTCTACGACACCCTGCCCGCGATCATCCTGCCCACCGCCGCCTTCGCGATGCCGGTATCGGTGCTGGTGCTCAGCGGCACGATGCGGGATGTCTCCGAAGAGCTGTACGAGGCGATGTCCCTCGACGGCGCGTCCCCACTGCGGATGCTGCTCCAGCTGGCAGTGCCGCTCTCCAGGGCCGGCATCAGCACGGTGGCGATCTACTCCGCGCTGCAGGCCTGGAACGGCTTCCTCTTCCCGCTGATCCTCACCCAGTCCGAGGGCAACAGGGTACTGACGCTGGGCCTGTTCAACTTCATGTCCCAGTTCGGCGTGAACATCCCCGCTGTGCTGGCGGCGATCGTCCTCTCCGTGGTGCCGATCTTCGCGGTCTATCTGGTGGCCCGGCGCGCCCTGGTGAACGGCCTGATGGGGGTGGGCGGCAAATAGGGCCGAGCACAGCACCACCGCATCACCGCCACTTCGGAGAGGAACCCTGCACGATGGCATCCCACCCCGTTCCGCAAGCCCCGCGCGCCGCTGCGACCCCCGCAGCCACCAGCATCGGCGGAAGCCCTGCCGTCGGAAGCCGCGCCGTTGCGGCTCCGGCAGCCGATGGCCCGGCTGCCGGAGCACCCTGGCGCGACCCGTCCCGCCCGTCCGATGAGCGGGTAGCCGATCTCATCGCCCGGATGAGCCTGGAGGAGAAGACCGCACAGCTCTACGGTGTCTGGGTGGGCGCCGACTCCGAAGGCGGCGGGGTCGCACCCCATCAGAACGAAATGGTGGGCCCGGTCGACTGGGAGAACCTGATCACCCGGGGGCTCGGACAGCTCACCCGGCCCTTCGGCACCGCCCCGGTGGACGCCGGTGTCGGTGCGGTCTCGCTGGCCCGCGCCCAGCAACGTATCGCGGGGGCGGGGCGGTTCGGAATACCCGCACTGGCCCACGAGGAGTGCCTGGCCGGCTTCACCGCCTTCGGCGCGACCGCCTACCCGGTGCCGCTTGCCTGGGGCGCCGCCTGGGATCCGGAGCTGGTCACCGAGATGGCCCACCGGATCGGCGGCGACATGCGGTCCGTCGGTGTCCACCAGGGTCTGGCGCCTGTTCTGGACGTGGTCCGTGATCTGCGCTGGGGCCGGGTCGAAGAGACCATCGGCGAGGACCCCTATCTGGTCGCCACCGTCGCCTCCGCCTACGTCAGGGGACTGGAGTCCGCCGGCATCGTCGCCACCCTCAAGCACTTCGCCGGGTACTCCGCATCGGCGGGCGCCCGTAACCTCGCCCCGGTGCGGGCCGGCGCCCGCGAACTGGCCGACGTGATCCTGCCGCCCTTCGAGATGGCCGTGCGGGAAGGCGGCGCCCGCTCGGTGATGAGCTCCTACTCCGAGATCGACGGTGTGCCCGCCGCAGCCGACCCCGCCCTGCTCACAGGCCTGCTCCGGGACACCTGGGGTTTCAACGGCACCGTCGTCGCCGACTACTTCGGCATCGGCTTCCTGGAAACGCTGCACAAGGTCGCCGCCGACAGCGCCGATGCCGGCCGGGTGGCCCTGGCAGCCGGTGTCGACGTGGAACTGCCCACGGTCCGTTCCTACGGCGACGCCCTGATCGCCGCCGTCCGCTCGGGCGCGGCGGCGGAGGAATTCGTCGACCGGGCGCTGACCCGGGTGCTGCTGCAGAAGTGCGAGCTCGGCCTGCTCGACCCCGACTGGTCGCCGCTGCCCGCCGCCCTCCCCCATGGCGACGCCCCCGAGCAGGCGCGCGGCACCATCGACCTCGACCCCGCCGAGAACAGAGCCCTGGCCCGGCTGCTGGCCGAGCGGTCCTGCGTCCTGCTCTCCAACCCCTCGGGCGCGCTGCCGTTGCGCGCCGACGCCCGGATCGCCGTGGTCGGCCCCCGCGCGGACGACCCTTTCGCGATGCTCGGCTGCTACTCCTTCCCCAGCCATGTCGGCGTCTCCCACCCGGACGTGCCGCTGGGCATCGCCATTCCGACCCTGCTGGAGTCGCTCGGCACGGAACTCCCGGGCGCCCGGCTGTCCTTCGCCCCCGGCTGCGACGTGGACGGCGACGACACCTCCGGCATCCTGGCCGCGGTGGAGCTGGCCCGGGACGCGGAGATATGCGTGGCGGTACTCGGTGACCGTGCCGGGCTCTTCGGACGCGGCACCTCCGGCGAAGGCTGCGACGCCGCAGACCTCCGCCTGCCGGGCGTCCAGGGCGAACTGCTCGACGCGTTGCTGGCCACCGGAACCCCGGTGGTGCTGGTGCTGCTGACGGGCCGTCCGTACGCGCTGGGCCGCTGGGACGGCGGGCCGGCCGCCGTCGTCCAGGCCTTCTTCCCCGGCGAGGAGGGCGGGCCGGCACTGTCCGGAGTGCTCTCGGGACGGGTCAATCCATCGGGCCGGCTGCCCGTGGGGGTGCCGTACGGGCCGGGTGGCCAGCCATGGACGTATCTGCAGCCGCCCCTGGGGCTGGCGGGCGGGGTCAGCAGCCTCGACCCGACGCCGCTGTACGCCTTCGGCCACGGCCTCTCGTACACCACTTTCGCCTGGGGCCCGCCCGGGCCGATACCGGCCGAGCTGCCCACCGACGGCTCCGCGGACATCGAACTCGCCGTTCGCAACACCGGAGTGCGCGACGGAACCGAGGTGGTGCAGCTCTATCTGCACGACCCGGTCGCCCAGACCACCCGTCCCGACGTACGGCTCATCGGCTACGCCAGAGTGCCGCTGGCCGCGGGGGAGGCACGGCGCGTACGGTTCCGCTTCGACGCCGACCTGACGTCCTTCACCGGCGCGGACGGTCGACGGGTCGTCGAGCCGGGCGATCTGGAGCTGCGTTTCGCGACCTCCAGCGCGGCCACCGACATCCGGCAGACCGTGCCACTGCGTCTCACCGGCCCCGAGCGCACCGTCGACCACCGGCGCCGGCTGGTCTGCGACACCTCGGTCGCGCCCCCGGCGGACGGCGTCTGACCCTCCCGCCCGATTCCGGGGCTCCAGGCATCAGAGAAACTTGCGGGGATGATCTCGAAATTTATGATCCGATCGTCCGCAGGCCAGTCCGGGCCTGTCTCCGCTCGCCGACGACGCCACCCCATCGGGCCGCTGCCGCCAGGTGCCCAAGTTGTTGATCAACGACCACAACAGGCGCGGGTGTGTCAACGCGAGGAGCACCACCCGGCCGGGTGCGCATGTGCTGAAATCCTGGATGGTGGACCCGAGCGTGGTCCTGCAGAACTGGTGGTGGACACCGGCGGTCCCAGCCCCAGCTATCCGGGGCTGGGTCCGCCGGAAAGCCTCAGACTGCACTGAGCCGGCAGGCAGCCGAGGAGAGACGATGCGACTGGAGTCCGACGGTGGAGCCGCCATCACGGTGCGGGGCGGTCCCGAGGGGGTGCGGCTCACCGCAGCGCCGACGGCCACGGACGGGGAACGGGTCCTGAGGTGCACCCCCGCCCGGGCACGCGAGCTCGCGGCCGCCCTGGTGCGCGCCGCCGACGAGGCGGAGCGGGCCGAGCCGGCCGAGCCGGTCACCGTCGAAGCGAGAGAACTGCGCCGGGGCGATGTGAGGGCCGGTGACCGGTCGATGACGGTGGAGCGCGTCAGGCCGGCGGGCACCACCACTCAGGTGACCTGGCGGTCGGACACCGGCCGTACCTGGACCCAGGACTACACCGCCGGCACGGCCATCGGGCTCAGGCGCCGCGGCTGATCGGGGGCAGCCGCTCTCAGCGTGCTCCGAGCGCCCGTTCCCCTGCTTCCCGCATTGCGGACAGGGGGGCGGGCGCCCGCCCTGTCATCTGTTCCACCTGCAGCACCGCCTGGTGCACGAGCAGATCGAGGCCCCCGACGACGGCCCCGCCGTGTGCCGCCCAGGCTGTGGCGACCGGGGTCGGCCACGGGTCGTAGAGGACGTCGAACAGCGTGCCCGGCGCATCGGGAACCGCCGCGGCGAGCGCATCGGGAACCGCCGCGGCGAGCGCGTCGGTGGTGCCGGCCGGGGTGGTCGCGATGACCAGCGGCGCGTCGAACGCCCGGGCGGCCTCCGCCCAGTCGGCCGTGCGCACGTCGACGCCGAGCCGCTCGCCCCAGCCGCGCATCTCCTGGGCGCGGATGGCGCTGCGTACGTAGGCGGTGACCGGGCCCGTACAGACGAGGGAGAGGGCCGCGAGCGCGGACGAGGCGGTGGCGCCCGCGCCGAGTACAGCGGCGGATTCGACCTTCTCGACCCCCCGCTCACGCATCGCGGCGATCATCCCCGGGATGTCGGTGTTGTCGCCCACCCGGCGCCCGTCGGCGGTGAACACCACCGTGTTGACCGCTTCGACGGATGCTGCCGTCACGGTCACCTCGTCGAGCAGCGGGATGACCGCCCGCTTGAGCGGCATGGTCAGCGAGAGCCCCGCCCAGGACGCGTCCAGCCCGTCGACGAACGCCGGGAGGGCCGCCTCGTCCACCTCGAAACGGTCGTACGACCAGTGGCCGAGGCCGAGTTCCCGGTACGCGGCGCGGTGCAGCACCGGGGAGAGCGAGTGCGCGATCGGCGAGCCCAGAACGGCCGCCCTGCGGGCCTCAGCCATTGCCCTGTTTGGCATCGAACTGCGTCTTCAACTTCATGAACTCCGCATACGTCTTGGCGAATTCGGTTTGGTGCCCGTCGATCGAAACAAAGAAGTAGTAGCCGTCCTTCGTCGGATTCAGGGCCGCCGCCATGGCGTCCTTGCCCGGATTCCCAATGGGCCCGGGGGGAAGCCCTCTCTGCTTATAGGTGTTGTACGGGTCCGTGTTCTTGTTGATCTCGGCCGAGCCAATATTGATCTTGCTCTGGCCCTTGAGATAGTTGTACGTGGAGTCGAACTGCAGCCGCTGATTGGTGTTCTGGAGATTGCTGGGCTTCAGCCGGTTGTAAATGACCTCGGCCATCCGCCGGAAGTCGTCATTCGTCTTCCCCTCGGCCTGGAGCATGCTCGCCACGGTGACGACCTGGAACGGATCCTTGAGCTGCAGCCGCTTCGCCGCGGCTGCGAGTCCCTCGTCGCCGTACGCCTTGTCCGCCTGGCCGACCATCTTCTTGAGGAGGTCCTCCGGCTTCATCCCCTTGGCGATCGGGTAGCTCGCCGGCGCGAGGAAGCCCTCCAGCGGATCCTTGAGGTTCTTGTGCCCCTTGGCCCAGCTCGGCAGACCCAGCTTGCCGGACTCCGACCTGGCGATGCCGGCGGTGGTCCCGGCCTTCAGTTCGAGCCGTTTGTCGATGGCCGCGTACACGGTGGCGTTCCGCCAGCCCGGCGGGATGATGAGCTGGCTCAGGCTGTTCGGGTCCACCATCGCGGTGACCGCGTTCGCCGCGGACATCTGCTGGTTGAGGCTGTACACACCGGCCTGGAGCGCCCGGCCCTTCGGGTTCTTCCCGGCCGCGGTGACGAACGCCTGGACGCTCTTGACGACGCCCTTCTCCTTCAGCAGCCGGCCGATCCCCCCGACGCCCGTGCCCGGCGGTACCTCGACCTGGACCGGCGAACTGCCGACGCCGGTGTAGTCCGGCGGCGGTGCGTAGCGGGACTGGTAGTAGCTGTAACCCACATAGCCCACGCCGCCGAGGCCGCCGATCAGGACCAGTGAGACCACGAAGCAGGCGCAGCCGTTGCGGCGCTTGGGCTTTCCGGTCCTGCCCCGGCGGTCCCGGGTGCCGTCGCGTGTCTCGGCTGGGTCGTCGTCGTAGTCGTCGTCATCGCCGCCGCCGACCGGACCGTCGGCGCCGGTGAAGAAAGGATGCGTCTCGGTCCCGGCCTCCGCGGGGGGCTCCTGCCGCCATTCGTCCCGGTGTCCGGGCGGCCGCGGCGGCGGATAGGCGTCGGGCGTCCGGTAGAAGTCGGGGTTCTCCCCGTTGTGGTGCACCGGCTGTCCGCCGTACGGCATGTGCGGGTCCGCCCCGTACGCCACACCGCCCTGCGCTGCGCCCTCCCAGCCGCCGTCCTGCTGCGGCTGGGCCTGCTGCGGGTACGCGTCCTGCTGGTACGGGGTCTGCCCGTACTGTTGCTGGTACTGCGTCTGCTGATCGGGGCTCTGCTGGTGCGGTGCCTGCTGGTGCGGTGCCTGCTGGTACTGCTGCGCGTCCGAACTCTGCGCGTACTGCTGCTGGTTCGGGTCCCGCGGGTACTGCTGCTGGTCCGTGCCGTACTGCACCTGGCCCTGGTCCTGGCCGTACGGGGCACTGTCGTACTGGCCCTGGCCCGCGCCGTGCTGCTGCGGGTCCTGCGGATACTGCCCCTGCTGCTGCGGGTACTGCTGCTGGTACGGGTCCTGCGGCTGGCTGTACACCGGGTTGCCGTACTGGTCGTACTGCTGCGCCTGGGTGTACTGCTGCGCCTGGCCGTCGTACGGCGTCTGACCGGAGGCGTCCTGCTGACCTCCCCACCCCTGGTCCCCGTACAACGGGTCCTCGGGATGCCACGGTTCGGAGCCTGCGCCCCGGCCATACTCAGTCATCGGTCCCCTAGAGCCGCGAGGCCTCCGGACGGTCCGCCTCTTGTGCCGTGCGGCAGCTGTTCGAAAACCGCCGCATGGCGCGGAACGTTACCGTAACCCGGTCAGACAACCACTTCGACGCCCTCACCTGGAGCAACGCCTGACGCCCGTTCGGACTCCAGCGCATTCTGCAGGATGACAACAGCCGCAGCCTGGTCGATGACAGAACGACCCTTTCTGGACTTTACGCCTGAGGCCCGCAAACTCTGACTCGCCGTTACTGTGGTCATCCTCTCGTCGATCAATCGCACCGGAATGGGTGCAATACCACGAGCGAGTTCCTGGGCGAATCCACGGACCTTGGCGGCCGCCGGGCCCTCTCCCCCATTCAGGGAACGGGGAAGGCCGACCACGACCTCAATCGGTTCGTACTCGGCGATCAATTGCCTCAACCGCCGGTGGGCGGCCGGGACATCACGTCCCGGCACGGTCTCCACCGGTGTGGCGAGGACGCCGTCGGGGTCGCACGAGGCGACCCCGATCCGGGCGTCCCCGACATCGATCGCAAGCCGGCGGCCGCGTCGCATCAGGCCGTCTCTCCGACCATGCGCTCGACGGCGGCCACGGCATCGCCGATGGCGTCCGGGTTCTGTCCGCCGCCCTGGGCGACGTCCGGCTTGCCGCCGCCGCCACCACCGAGGGTCTTGGCAGCCGTACGGACCAGCTCACCGGCCTTGAGACCGCGGCCCCTTGCGGCCTCGTTGGTGGCGATGACCGTCAGCGGGCGGCCGTTGGCCGTGGTGAAGAGGGCCACCACGGCGGGGCGGTCGCCCTGGATGCGGCCCCGTACGTCGAGAACGAGCCTGCGCAGGTCGTCGGCGCCCGTGCCGTCGGGAACCTGACCGGTCACCACGGCGACACCGTGTACGTCCTTGGCTCCTGCGGCGAGACCGGCGGCGGCCTGGAGGACCTTCTCCGCGCGGAACTTCTCGATCTCCTTCTCGGCGTCCTTGAGCTTCGAGAGCATCCCGGAGATCTTCTCGGGCAGCTCGTCGGAGCGGCCCTTGACCAGCTCCTGGAGCTGGGCGACGACCGTGTGCTCCCTGGCCAGGAAGTTGTACGCGTCGACTCCGACCAGGGCCTCGATCCGGCGCACGCCGGAGCCGATCGAGGACTCGCCGAGCAGCTTCACCAGTCCCAGCTGGGCGGTGTTGCGGACATGCGTCCCGCCGCACAGCTCCTTGGAGAAGTCCCCGATGGTGACGACACGGACGCGCTCGCCGTACTTCTCGCCGAACTCGGCGATGGCGCCCTGCTTCCTGGCCTCGCCGATGGACATGACCTCGGCGTGGACGTCGAGTTCATGGGCGAGGACGTCGTTGATCTTCTGCTCGACGTCGGTGAGGACCGTGCCGGGAACGGCGTTGGGCGAACCGAAGTCGAAGCGGAAGCGGCCGGGCGAGTTCTCCGAGCCGGCCTGGGCGGCCGTCGGGCCGAGGGCGTCGCGCAGCGCCTGGTGGGTGAGGTGGGTGGCGCTGTGGGCTCGGGCGATGGCCCGGCGGCGGCGCTGGTCGATGGCGGCGTAGGCGGCGGCGCCGACCGTCACCTCGCCCACCTGGACCGAGCCCTTGTGCACGGAGACCCCGGGGACCGGCTGCTGGACGTCGCGGACCTCCACCACAGCGCCCGAGTCGAGCCTGATCCGGCCGGTGTCGGCGAGCTGGCCGCCACCCTCGGCGTAGAACGGGGTCCGGTCGAGGACGATCTCGACCTCGTCGCCCTCGGTGGCGGCGGGCGAGGGCACCCCGTCGACGAGCAGTCCGACGATGGTCGACTCGCCTTCGGTTGAGGTGTATCCGGTGAACTCGGTGGCGCCCGAGCCGTCGGCGACGGCGCGGTAGGCGGAGAGGTCCGCGTGGCCGGTCTTCTTGGACCTGGCGTCGGCCTTGGCCCGCTCGCGCTGTTCCTTCATCAGCCGCCGGAAGCCGGCCTCGTCCACAGAGACGCCCTGTTCGGCGGCCATCTCCAGGGTGAGGTCGATCGGGAAGCCCCAGGTGTCGTGGAGCAGGAACGCCTTGTCACCGGCGAGGACCCGGCCGCCGGCGGCCTTGGTCTCGCTGACGGCGCTGTCGAGGATGTTGGTGCCGGCCTTCAGCGTCTTGACGAAGGCGGCCTCCTCGGCGAGGGCGACGGTCTCGATGCGCTTGCGGTCGGTGATGAGCTCCGGGTACTGGCGGCCCATCGTGTTGATCACGACGTCGGCCAGTTCGGCGACGACCGGCCCGGTGGCGCCCAGCAGCCGCATGTTGCGGATGGCCCGGCGCATGATGCGGCGCAGGACGTAGCCGCGGCCCTCGTTGCCGGGGGTCACACCGTCGCCAATGAGCATTACGGACGTACGCATGTGGTCGGTGACGACCCGCAGCGAGACGTCCGAGCTCTCGGCCTGGCCGTACCCGACGCCGGTCAGCTCGGTGGCCTTGTCGATGACGACCTGCGAGGTGTCGATCTCGTACAGGTTCGGCACTTCCTGGAGGATCATCGCCAGGCGTTCGAGGCCCAGGCCGGTGTCGATGTTCCTGGACGGCAGGTCGCCGAGGATCGGGAAGTCCTCCTTCCCGTCTCCGGCGCCGCGCTCGTACTGCATGAAGACCAGGTTCCAGATCTCCACGTAGCGCTCGTCGTTGACGGCGGGGCCGCCCTCGACGCCGAACTCCGGGCCGCGGTCGTAGTTGATCTCGGAGCACGGTCCGCAGGGGCCGGGGACGCCCATGGACCAGAAGTTGTCCTTCTTGCCCAGCCGCTGGATGCGCTCGGCCGGGACGCCGATCTTCTCGCGCCAGATCTGCTCGGCCTCGTCGTCGTCCAGGTAGACCGTGATCCAGAGCCGCTCGGGTTCAAGCCCGTAACCGCCGTCCGCCACGGAGCTGGTGAGCAGCTCCCAGGCGTACTGGATGGCGCCTTCCTTGAAGTAGTCGCCGAAGGAGAAGTTGCCGCACATCTGGAAGAACGTGCCGTGCCGGGTGGTCTTGCCGACCTCTTCGATGTCCGGTGTACGCACGCACTTCTGCACGCTGGTGGCGCGCGGGGCGGGCGGCTTGGCCTCGCCGAGGAAGTACGGCTTGAACGGGACCATGCCCGCGGGCACAAGCAGCAGAGTCGGGTCGTCCGCGATGAGCGACGCCGAAGGGACGACGGTGTGCCCGCGCTCCTCGAAGAAGCTCAGCCAGCGGCGGCGAATTTCAGCCGACTCCATCAGTGGTCCTCATTCCGGTTGTGCGAGTGCTTGGTGTATTCGATGGCGGCGAGACGTCGCCGCGCGGGAAGCTCGGCCGGTCCGGGCTGCGCGTCGATGCCGAGCGCCTCGCCCAGTTCCGCCTCGCGCTGGACCATTCCGGCCCGCACGTCGACGGCGAAGTCCTTCAGCCGGTGGCCCGCGTCGACGGCCTTGCTCGCCGCCTGCGCCGCGAGGCTCTCCGGGCTCAGCTGCTTGATCTTGCGGTTGACCTTGGTAGTGGCCCACACACCGGCTGCGGCGCCGGTGGCGAACCAGAACGTACGGCGGAACATTGCAGCGTCAGCCCTTCCGCTTCCTGCGCCGTGGGGCCGGCACCGTGCGGCCGACGATCACCGGGCGGCGACTCTTCGGCGCCGCTTCGCCCTTGCGCCCGAGGGCCCGGCGGACGCCGTAGCCGAAGGCCGCGACCTTCACCAGCGGTCCGCCGAAGGTCGACGCGACGGTCGTGGAGAGCGCCGACGCGTTGGAGGTGACCTCCTGCACATCGGTCGCGATGGCGTCGACCCGCTCCAGCTGGGTCTGTGCCGACCGGACGGCCGTGGAGGCGCCGGCGAGCAGGGGCACGGCCTGCTCCGTCACCTCCGCCACCAGCTTGGTGGTCGTCCTGAGCGTCTGGGCCAGTCTCACCAGCACCACGGCGAGGAAGGAGACCAGGATCGCCCAGAAGACGGCCACCAGGATGCCGGCCACCTCTCCACCGGACACGTTGCACCGCTCTCTGGTCGTCGGAAGTCACGTCGTTGGTCACGTCGATTACGGATTCCGAGCCTATCGCGCCGGAACTCCGCCCCTGTACCGGATATCCGCTGGGCGCGCCGGGAGTTCCCGTATCGGATTGTACGTAGTGCTCGCCTCCGCGTACTCTCCGTGTTCTATGCGAAGCGACTCGACCGGCCATCGGACCGCCCCCGGCAGCCTTCCGGCAGAGCTCAGCCGGTTCGTGGGGCGCAGGGCCGAAGCCGCCGAGCTGGCGAGACTCATCGGCTCCTCCCGGCTGGTCACGGTGGTCGGAGTCGGCGGCATGGGCAAGACACGGCTGGCGACGCGGGTGGCGGGAACTCTGCAGGAACGGTTCTGCGACGGGGTGTGGCTGGCCGAGCTGTCCGCCCTGCGCGACCCGGAGCTGATCGAGCACACCCTGGTCGAGGCCCTGCGGCTGACCGACCACACGAGCAGACCGCCGCGCGAGGTGCTGGCCCGCCATCTCGCCGGGCGGGAGCTGCTGTTGGTGGTCGACGGCTTCGACTTCCTGGTCGACGCGTGCGCCGGACTGCTTCTCACCCTGCTGCGCGGAGCGCCGGGGCTGCGGGTGATCGCGGTCGGCAGGCGGCCCCTGGAGATCGATGGCGAGCTGACCCTCCCGCTGGGGCCGATGCGGGACCGGGACGCCGTACGGCTCTTCACCGACCGTGTCTCGGCGGCCCGGCCCGGATTCCGGTTCGCCCGGGGCGACGCCGCACAGGTGGCGGAGGTGTGCCGGCGGCTGGACGGGATCCCGCTCGCGCTGGAGCTGGCGGCGGGGCGGATGCGGGCCCTCTCGGTCGAGCAGCTGCTGGCCAGGCTCGACGACCGGTTCCGGTTACTGACCGGGGGCGGCAGGGGGGTGCTGCCGCGCCACCGGACGCTACGCACGGCGATCGGCTGGAGCCATGAACTGTGCACCCCGGAGCAGCGGTTGCTCTGGGCGCGGCTCTCCGTGTTCCCCGGGCAGTTCGACCTGGAGGCGGCCGAGTACATCTGCGGCGGCCCGGAACTGCCGTCCGACACCATCCTGGAGGTGCTGGGCGAACTGCTGGCACAGTCCGTGCTGGTCCGGGAGGACACCCCGGCGGGCGTCCGCTACCGGATGCTCGGCACGATCCGGGATTACGGGGCGCAGTGGCTGGCCGCGACCGGGGACACCGAGCGGCTCGGGCGGCGCCACCGCGACTGGTTCCTGGGGCTGGCCACCTGGTGCGAGCTGGACTGGTTCAGCCCCCGGCAGGCCGGGATCGCGGTCCGGGTGGAGAGTGAACTGCCCAACCTGCGGGGCGCGTTGGAGTTCTCACTCGAACACTCCGGGGACGTGCATCTGGCGCAGTACCTGGCAGGGACGCTCTGGTTCTACTGGGCGGGCTGCGGGCGTCTCGCCGAGGGCCGGCACTGGCTGGAGCATGCACTGGAGGCGGAGGGCGGGCACGACGGCGCACGGCTCAAGTCGCTCTGGGTCCTGGGGTACGTGGCGGTGCTCCAGGGCGACTCGGTGGCCGCGGTGGCCGCCCTCCACGAGTGCCACGAGGCGGCACAGCACACCGGTGACCCGGTGGCGGCCGCGTACGCGCTGCACAGGACCGGCTGTCTGGCACTGGTCACCGATGACATGCCGCGCGCGGAGGAACTGCTGCGCGAGGCGATCGGGCAGTACCGGGAGCTCGGCGAACTCAACAGCAACGTCCTGATGGGGCAGGTCGAGCTGGCGATGGCGGTGTGCTTCCGCGGCCGGCTCGCCGAGGCGGTCGCCATCTGCCAGGACGTCGTGGCGGTCTGCGAGGACCACGGCGAGCGCTGGGCGCGGGCCTACGCGCTGTACGTACTGGCCTTCGAGGCCTGGTCCGACGGCCGGGCGGCGAGCTCTCGCGAGCTGCTGTCCGAGAGCCTCACCACCAGCCACGCCTTCCATGACCAGCTCGGCACGGTGCTCGCCCTGGAGCTGATGGCACTGCTCGCCCTGGAGTGCGGCGAGGCCACGGAGGCCGCGCTGCTGCAGGGCGCGGCCGGCCGGCTCTGGTCATCGGTGGGGCTGCCGCTCTTCGGCTCGGCGTACTACAGCGCACCGCATCAGCGGTGCGAGGAAGGGGCCCGCCGCAAGCTGGGGCCCGAGGTCTACGAGAGTTTCCTGGCGCGGGGTGCGCAGCTGAGCCGGGACGCCGCGGTGGCGCGAGCGCTGCACGGCCCGGCGGCACGCGAAGACCCGCCGCCCCCTGCTCCGCAAGGAGCGAGGGGACGACGGGCCGAAGCGGTGAAGCGCGAGGTACGTCCGGATCAGCGGGCGTAGTACTCGACGACCAGCTGCTCGTCGCAGATGACCGGGATTTCCTTGCGGTTCGGGTCGCGGTCCAGGCGGAAGGCCAGGGCCTTCAGGTTCACCTGGAGGTAGCGCGGGGTCTCGCCCTCGGTGTCGTAGCCACCCTCACGGGCAACCTGGAAGGGGACCTTCTCGCGGCTGCGCTCGCGGACCATCACGACGTCGTCGGGACGGACGCGGAACGACGGCTTGTCGACCTTGCCGCCGTTGACCTGGATGTGACCGTGGACGACCATCTGACGGGCCTGGTAGATGGTGCGGGCGATGCCCGAACGCAGGACCAGGGCGTCGAGACGGCGCTCGAGCTCGACGACCAGCGCCTCGCCCGTCTTGCCTTCGGCCTTCTTGGCGCGGTCGTAGGCGCGCGCCATCTGGCGCTCGCTGATGTCGTACTGGGCGCGCAGACGCTGCTTCTCCAGCAGACGGACCTTGTAGTCCGAGTTCTGCTTGCGGCCACGGCCGTGCTCGCCCGGCGGGTACGGACGGGCCTCGAAGTACTTGACAGCCTTCGGCGTCAGCGCGATACCGAGCGCGCGTGACTTCTTGACCTTGGGACGCGACTGGTTAGGCACGTTCTCCAGACCTCCATGGTTGGTTTGACTCACCTTGCTCAAGGAGATCGCGTGTCTCGCCCGGGGAACAACCAGTCACATCACGGACAGCACAAAGAAGGCCGACGCTCTGGGCGTCGACGCGACGGAGGTCCGATCAGATCGTGGTCAGCCGCGTCCCAGCGGACTTGAAACCGCCCGGATGCCGTCAGCAGCCGAGCGCACACGAACTCTCGTACAGAGTACCTGCTCCGCGGTACTGCTGACGACCAGGACCGAAGCCGCCGCCGGGGCACCCGGCCGACGTCGTCACTGGCGGCCGTCCACGCCTTCGCCCGACAGCCGCTCCCGTACCTTCTCGACCACGTCTGCGTACCGCGCCTCGGCGCCGTACCGGGTGGGCTCGTAGTAGCGCTTGCCCCGAACGGAGTCCGGGGCGTACTGCTGGGCGGCGATGGCGCCCGGGACGTCGTGCGGATAGACGTAGCCCTGGGCGTGGCCGAGCTTGGCCGCACCCTTGTAGTGCCCGTCGCGCAGATGTGCCGGAACCGGCCCGACGAGGCCCGCGCGCACATCGGCGCGGGCGGCGGAGATCGCTGTCGTCGCCGCGTTCGACTTGGGGGCCAGCGCCAGCGCGATCGTGGCGTGGCTGAGGGTGAGCGCGGCCTCGGGGAAGCCGATCAGCGCGACCGCCTGGGCGGCGGCGACCGCGGTGGGCAGCGCGGTGGGGTCCGCCAGTCCGATGTCCTCACTGGCGGAGATCATCAGCCGTCTGGCGATGAACCTCGGATCCTCCCCCGCCTCGATCATGCGGGCCAGATAGTGCAGGGCGGCGTCCACATCGGAGCCGCGGATCGACTTGATCAGGGCGCTCGCCACGTCGTAGTGCTGGTCGCCGTCACGGTCGTACGCCACCGCTGCACGGTCGACCGTCTCCTCCAGCGTCCCGAGTGTGATCTCCGGCTCGGACTTGGCCATGGCCGCGCCGGCCGCCGCTTCGAGCGCGGTGAGGGCGCGACGGGCGTCGCCGCCGGAGATCCGCAGCAGATGCGCCTCGGCCTCGGGCGCCAGCGTGACGGCGCCGCCGAGCCCGCGCTCCTCGGTGAGTGCCCGGTGCAGCAGCGACCGCAGGTCGTCGTCGGTGAGCGATTCGAGGGTGAGCAGCAGGGACCTGGAGAGCAGCGGCGAGATGATCGAGAAGTACGGGTTCTCGGTCGTCGCGGCGACCAGCGTGACCCAGCGGTTCTCGACCGCGGGGAGCAGTGAGTCCTGCTGGGCCTTGCTGAAGCGGTGGATCTCGTCGAGGAAGAGGACGGTCTCCTTGCCGTATCCTCCCGAGGCTCTGCGCGCGCCGTCGATGACGGCGCGGACTTCCTTGACGCCCGCCGTGATGGCGGAGAGCTCGACGAACCGCTTCCGGGTGGCCTGACTCACGACGTAGGCGAGGGTCGTCTTGCCGATGCCCGGCGGCCCCCAGAGCAGCACGGACGAGGGACCGGCAGGCCCGCCGCCGGACTCGCCGACGAGCCGTCGCAGTGGTGAGCCCTGCTTCAGAAGGTGCTGCTGGCCCACCACTTCGTCCAGGGTGCGCGGACGCATCCGTACAGCCAGGGGGCTGCTGGACGGGTCCTTCTCCTGGCGCTCTTCGGCCGCGGCGGTGAACAGATCGGGTTCCACGTAGAAAACCCTATGTCACTCCACTGACAACGCCGCCGGGTCGCGGCCGGGACCGGCCCGCCCGGGGCCGGCCTCCGCGGGGTCAGTGCCGGGTCGGTGCGGAGTCAGTGCGCCCCGGTCCAGAAGTCCCACCAGCGGGTGAGGATCAGCATGCCGATGATCCCGATGTGCACGACCGGCAGCACCCAGGTGAACTCGCCGAAGAAGCTCCGCAGCCAGCCGGGGGCGGGCAGCAGGCCGTGCCGGATGTTGTGCGATGTGACGTACCAGAAGAGGGTGACCGTGCCCACCCAGGCCAGGCAGCACCAGAGGCAGAGCGAGTTGATGTTGTACAGGGACTGGTACTGGAGCCAGGTGACGAAGCCGACGCCGAAGAGGCAGCCCGCGTTGAACGTCAGCCAGTACCAGCGGCTGTAACGGCCGCCCGCGATCAGGCTCATGCCGACGCCGATCACGACCGCGTAGGTGGCAAGGCCCAGCATCGGGTTGGGGAAGCCGAAGACCGAGGCCTGCGCGCTCTTCATCACGTTGCCGCAGGACACCACCGGGTTGAGGCTGCAGCCGGGGGTGAAGTTCGGGTTCTTCAGGAGCTTGAACTCGTCGAGGGTGATGACCCATGCCGCGAGTAGCCCGGCGGCGCCGGTGATCACCAGAAGCCAGCCGAAGGCACGGCTCGCGCCGGTCTTCCCGTCCTGCTGCTGCGCGGACACGTCGTCAACCACTGTCGTCGTCATCATGCCGATCCATCGCTCCTGTGGCCTGTGGGCAGGCTCATTGTGCCGCACCGCGCGGGGTTCGCACTGTTCGATGGAGATAAGGAAGTGCCGACGCCCGCGCCGGGCGGCCCGCCCACCGGGAGGCTCTCCGGCCGGGTGGCGGGCCCGGCCGGAGAGCGCGGTCGGCACCCGGTATACGGCGTCGCCATTCCGGCGGACCCGCTGCGACCTGGGCATTCGATCCGAGGAGGTGTCCGGGAGCGCGGGTGCGGGAGGGCCGTCGGGAGGCCGGCGCGACCAGGCGGCCGCAGGCCGTCGCGCCCGCGGCGCGGCCGGAGCCGTCCGGCGGGCGGCCTGTCCGGGCGCCGTGAACCGTACCCGGCGATCATGTGTCGCAATTGCCCGACGGGACGTATGGGCACACGCCGGGTTGACGCGCCCGCCCCTTTTGTCCCGAATAGGCAGGATTTTTGTGGCGGTCCTGCGTCTGCGGCCCGGGCGGAGAGTCTCCGCCCGGGCCGCAGGGTGTGCCGGGTTCAGCAGTGGGGTTTCAGCCGAGCCGCTTGCGGACCTCTTCGACGAGGGCGTCGAGCCGCACCGCGCTCTGCTCCCCCGACTCCATGTCCTTGAGCTGGACGACGCCCTCGGCGAGATCCCGCTCACCCGCGACCACGGTGAAGCGGGCCCCGCTGCGGTTGGCGCTCTTCATCGCACCCTTGAGACCGCGCCCGCCGAACGCGAAGTCGGTGGCGACGCCCGCCCTGCGCAGCTCGGTGACCACCCCGAAGAGCACCCGCCGGGCCTCCTCGCCGAGCGGCACCGCGAACACGCTGGTCGTGGCGGGCAGTTCGAGCTCGACGCCCTCCGCCTCCAGCGCCAGCACCGTCCGGTCCACGCCGAGCGCCCAGCCCACCGAGGGCAGCGCGGGACCGCCGATCATCTCGGAGAGCCCGTCGTAGCGGCCACCGCCGCCCACCGCGGACTGCGAGCCGAGTCCGTCGTGGACGAACTCGAAGGTGGTGCGGGTGTAGTAGTCGAGGCCGCGTACCAGCTTCACATCGTCCTCGTACGCGACGCCCGCGGCGGTCAGCAGGGCGCGGACCTCCTCGTGGTACGCCTTGCACGCCTCGCACAGATAGTCCCGCAGCATCGGCGCACCGGTCAGCTGCTTCTGTACGTCGGCCCGCTTGTCGTCGAGCACCCGCAGCGGGTTGATCTCGGCCCGCCGCCGGGTGTCCTCGTCCAGGTCGAGCCCGCGCAGGAAGCCCTGGAGCGCGTCGCGGTAGAGCGGGCGGCACTCGCGGTCCCCGAGCGAGTTGAGCAGGATGCGGAACTGGCGCAGGCCGAGCGAGCGGTAGGCCTGGTCGGCGAGGATGATCATCTCGGCGTCGAGCGCGGGGTCCTCGGTGCCGATCGCCTCGGCGCCCACCTGCGAGAAGTGGCGGTAGCGGCCCTTCTGCGGGCGCTCGTAGCGGTAGTACGAGCCGGAGTACCAGAGCTTGACCGGCAGGTTCCCGGCCTTGTGGAGGTTGGCCTCCAGCGCGGCACGCAGTACGGAAGCGGTGCCCTCGGGGCGCAGCGCGAGCCGGTCGCCGCCGCGCGTCTCGAAGACGTACATCTCCTTGGAGACGATGTCGGTGGATTCGCCGACTCCGCGCGAGAAGAGCTCGACGTTCTCGAAGCCGGGCGTCTCGATGTACTCGTAGCCGGAGTTCCGCAGCGGGGCGGCGAGCGCCGCCCGTACCGCGAGGAACTTCGCGGACGAGGGCGGCAGAAGGTCGTACGTGCCCTTGGGGGCCTGGAAAGTACTCACGGAAAAGTCGTCACATTCCTCGTCGGGGAGCGGCCAGGCCCCGCAGATACGGGTTGGTGGCGCGCTCGCGGCCGATGGTCGTCTGCTCGTTGTGACCGGGCAGCACCACGGTCGAGTCGTCGAGCGGCAGGCACACGCGGGCCAGCGACTCAAGGATCTCGGCGTGATCGCCACCGGGCATGTCGGTGCGGCCGATGGAGCCGGCGAAGAGCAGGTCGCCCGAGAAGAGAATCTGCGGAATGTCCGCCGCCCCGGGCATCCTGAACGTCACCGACCCCTTGGTATGGCCGGGCGCGTGCGAGACGGCGAACTCCAGGCCGGCGAGGGTCAGTTCGCTCCCGTCGGCCAGCTCCTTGACGTCGTCCGGTTCACCGACGGTCAGTTCGCCCATCAGCGGCATCCCGATGGAACGGCCGATGCCCTTCTCCGGGTCGCTCATCATGAAGCGGTCGGCGGGGTGGATCCACGCCGGGACGTCATGCGCTCCGCACACCGGGACGACCGATGCCACATGGTCGATGTGGCCATGGGTGAGAACGACCGCCACTGGCTTGAGCCGATGCTTCCTGAGCGCGTCCTCGACTCCCTGGGCCGCCTGGTGGCCCGGGTCGATGATCACGCACTCCTCACCGGCGGCGGGGGCGACCAGATAGCAGTTGGTCCCCCAGGCCCCGGCGGGGAACCCGGCAATGAGCACGATCGTCCTTAAATGTCGGTCCAGCGGGAGAATGCAGCAGCTGAGAGCCTACCGGCGCCGCTCACCGCACAGCGAACCCATATACGGTACGGCCTAGCCCGGACAGGTAGCGGACACCTGCGAATCACGCATGCATACGGACGAGGGAGAACACCCGGTGGTCAACAGCGATCAGCGGCGGCGGCAGCTCGCCAGGGACAAGTTCGAGCGGCAGCAGGAACGCCGCATCACCGCCCGGCGCAACGCACGGCGCCGCAACGCGGTGATCGCGTCGGCGGTCGCCGTGGTGGTCGTGGCGGGCGGTATCGCGTGGGGGGCCGGGGCCTTCAAGAGCGACGACGGCAAGGCCTCCCCCGCCAAGGCCGCGGACCCGTCGCCGTCGGCGAGCAGCACGGGGCCGCCCGAGCCCGCGATGAAGATCGACAAGAAGGCGAAGTACACCTTCGCCCTCAAGACGAACCAGGGTGCGGTCTCCCTGGTCATGGATGCCGCGAAGACCCCGCACACCGTGAACTCCTTCAAGTCGCTCGCGGACAAGGGCTTCTTCGACAAGACCAAGTGCCACCGCCTCACCACCAGCGGTATCTACGTGCTCCAGTGCGGCGACCCCAAGGGTGACGGCTCGGGCGGGCCCGGCTACACCATCCCGGACGAGAACCTGACCGCGCTCGGCAAGGCGGGCAGCGACGGTACGGTGACCTACCCGGCCGGCACGGTGGCGATGGCCAACACGGGCCAGCCGCACACCGGCGGCAGCCAGTTCTTCCTCGTGTACAAGGACAGCAAACTGCCCCCGACCTACACCCCGTTCGGGACGATGGACACGGCGGGGCTGAAGACGGTGAAGGCGGTGGCCAAGGCCGGAGTGACCGGCGGGAGCCAGGACGGGGCGCCCAAGAAGGCCGTCACCATCTCGAAGGCCACCGTCACCAAGGACTGAGCCGGGGGCCTCCCCGAACCACGGGGAAACGGGGGAACCAGGGAACGGGGACAGGGGATATGGGGATATTCGGATGGACCGGATGCGGACAGCCGCCCCGCCGTTCGCCTATGTTGGCGGTGTGCGGGGCGCAAGCAGCCCGGCCGAAGAAACTGTGGACGATGCCCGGGGGCCCACAAGTCTCCGCAGGCATCATGTGGATGGAGGCGCTGTGAGCAGCGACCCGTGGGGCCGTGTCGACGAGACCGGCACCGTATACGTGCGTACGGCCGACGGCGAGAAGGTCGTCGGCTCTTGGCAGGCAGGCTCTCCCGAGGAGGCCCTGGCCTACTTCGAGCGCAAGTACGAGGGCCTGGTCGTCGAGATCGGCCTCCTCGAACGCCGGGTGAAGACCACCGATCTGTCGGCCAAGGACGCCCAGACCGCGATCGACCACCTGCGCGGGCAGGTCGAAGAGCACCACGCCGTCGGCGACCTGGACGCTCTGCGGGTGCGGCTGGACGGGCTGGTCTCGACGGTCGAGGCACGCCGTGAGGAGCGCAAGGTCCATAAGGCCAGGCAGACCGACGAGGCGAAGCACGCCAAGGAAGCCCTGGTCGTGGAGGCCGAGGAGCTCGCACAGAGCGACCAGTGGCGCTCCGCGGGTGAGCGGCTGCGGGCGCTGGTGGACACCTGGAAGGGCCTTCCCCGGCTCGACCGGAAGTCCGACGACGAGCTGTGGCACCGCTTCTCGCACGCCAGGTCGGCGTTCTCCAAGCGGCGCAAGGCGCACTTCGCCTCGCTCGACGCCCAGCGTGAGGACGCCCGCAAGGCCAAGGAGAAGCTGGTCGCCGAGGCTGAGTCGCTCTCCGGGTCGACCGACTGGGGTGCGACGGCGGCCCGTTACCGCGATCTGATGACCGAGTGGAAGGCAGCGGGCCGCGCCCAGCGCGAGTCCGAGGACGACCTGTGGAACCGCTTCCGCGGCGCCCAGGACGTCTTCTTCGCCGCCCGCAGCGAGGTCTTCGCCGAGCGGGACGCCGAGCAGTCCGAGAACCTCAAGCTGAAGGAGGAGCTCGCGGTCGAGGCCGAGAAGCTGCTCCCGGTACGGGATCTCAAGTCGGCCAGGTCCGCGTTCCGGGCGCTGAACGAGCGCTGGGAGGCCATCGGCCACGTACCGCGTGACGCCCGGCCGAAGGTGGAGGGCCGGATGCACACGGTGGAGCGGGCGCTCCAGGAGGCCGAGGAGACCGAATGGCGGCGCACCAACCCTGAGGCGCGTGCCCGGGCCGCGGGCCTGACGGGACAGCTGCAGGACGCGGTCGACAAGCTGCGCAAGCAGATCGACACCGCGCGTGCGGCAGGCAACAACGCCAGGGCGGACAAGCTCGCCCGTGAGCTGGAGGGGCGGCAGGCACTGCTCGACCAGGCGATGAAGGGCCTGGAGGAGTTCGGCGGCTGAGAAGCCGGAAGCAGCCGGTCTCCCGGACATGGCGAAGGGCCTTCCGCCCGGCGGGAGGCCCTTCGCCATGTCGTGGTGTGGTGGCTCCGGTGTCAGGGCCTGCGTGCCGATGTCACCCGGTAGACGTCGTAGACGCCCTCCACGCCACGTACCGCCTTCAGGACGTGCCCGAGGTGCTTCGGATCGCCCATCTCGAAGGTGAAGCGTGAGGTGGCCACCCGGTCGCGGGAGGTCTGGACTGCCGCCGACAGGATGTTGACGTGCTGATCGGAGAGGACGCGGGTGACGTCCGAGAGCAGCCGGGAGCGGTCCAGGGCCTCGACCTGGATGGCGACCAGGAAGACCGAGGACTGGGTGGGCGCCCACTCGACTTCGAGGATCCGCTCGGGCTGCTGCGAAAGCGAGTCCACGTTGACGCAGTCCGCGCGGTGCACCGAGACCCCGCTCCCCCGGGTGACGAACCCGATGATGGGGTCGCCGGGGACGGGTGTGCAGCACCGGGCGAGCTTCACCCAGACGTCGTCGACGCCCTTGACGACCACACCGGGGTCCGCGTTTGCGCGCCGCTTGCTGCGGCCGTGCGACGGCGGTGTGCTCTCGGCGATGTCCTCGTTGGCCGCTTCCTCGCCACCGAGGGCCTGCACCAGTTTCTGTACGACGCCCTGCGCGGCGACATGGCCCTCGCCGATCGCCGCGTACAGCGAGGAGATGTCCGGGTAGCGCATCTCGTGCGCCAGCGTGACCAGCGAGTCACCGGTGAGGATGCGCTGGATCGGCAGGTTCTGCTTGCGCATGGCCCGCGCGATGGCGTCCTTGCCCTGCTCGATCGCCTCCTCGCGGCGCTCCTTGGAGAACCAGGCGCGGATCTTGTTGCGGGCCCGGGGCGACTTGACGAAGCCCAGCCAGTCCCTGGAGGGTCCGGCGCCCGCGGCCTTGGAGGTGAAGACCTCGACCAGGTCGCCGTTGTCGAGGGTTGATTCGAGCGGGACGAGCCGCCCGTTGACCCGTGCCCCTATGGTCCGGTCGCCGACCTCCGTGTGGACGGCGTACGCGAAGTCGACCGGGGTCGCGCCGGCGGGCAGCGCGATCACGTCGCCCTTCGGCGTGAACACGAAGACCTCGTTGCGCGAAAGGTCGAAGCGCAGCGACTCCAGGAACTCGCTGGGGTCCTCGGTCTCCTTCTGCCAGTCGAGCAGCTGCCGCAGCCAGGCCATGTCGTTGACGGTGTCCTGACGGGAGCCCTTGCCGGGGCTCTTCGGCACGTCGGTGCGCACCTTGGATGCGCCCGCGACGGCCTCCTGCTTGTACTTCCAGTGCGCGGCGATGCCGTACTCGGCCCGGCGGTGCATGTCGAACGTACGGATCTGGAGCTCGACGGGCTTGCCGCTGGGACCGATCACCGTGGTGTGCAGCGACTGGTACATGTTGAACTTGGGCATCGCGATGTAGTCCTTGAACCGCCCCGGGACCGGGTTCCACCGGGCGTGGACGGTGCCGAGCGCCGCGTAGCAGTCGCGGACGGTGTCGACAAGGATGCGGATGCCCACCAGGTCGTAGATCTCCGCGAAGTCACGGCCGCGCACGATCATCTTCTGGTAGACGCTGTAGTAGTGCTTGGGACGCCCGGTGACGGTGGCCTTGATGCGGGCGGCGCGCAGATCCGACTGGACCTCGTCGGTCACTATGGCGAGGTACTCGTCGCGCTTGGGCGCCCGCTCGGCGACCAGCCGCACGATCTCGTCGTACATCTTCGGGTAGAGGATCGCGAAGGCGAGATCCTCCAGCTCCCACTTGATGGTGTTCATGCCCAGGCGGTGGGCGAGCGGCGCGTAGATCTCCAGGGTCTCGCGGGCCTTCTTCTCCTGCTTCTCCCGCTTGAGATACCGCATGGTGCGCATGTTGTGCAGCCGGTCGGCCAGCTTGATGACCAGGACGCGCGGGTCCTTGGCCATGGCGACGACCATCTTGCGTACGGTCTCGGCTTGCGCGGCCTCACCGAACTTGACCTTGTCCAGCTTGGTGACGCCGTCCACGAGGAGGGCGACCTGGTCGCCGAAGTCGCGGCGCAGGGTGTCCAGGCCGTACTCGGTGTCCTCGACGGTGTCGTGCAGCAGCCCCGCCATCAGGGTTGCCGGGTCCATGCCCAGCTCGGCGAGGATCGTGGTGACGGCTAGCGGGTGCGTGATGTACGGGTCGCCGCTCTTGCGCTTCTGCCCGCGGTGCCAGCGCTCGGCCACCTGGTAGGCGCGCTCGATCTGCCGCAGCGTCGCGGACTCGATCTTCGGGTCGTTGCCGCGCACGGCCCGCAGCAGCGGTTCCAGTACCGGGTTGTACGGCGAGGAGCGCTGCACGCCCAGCCGGGCGAGCCTGGCCCTGACCCGGTTGGACGAGCCGCCGGAGCGCGCTACCGGGCTCTGCGGGGCGGGGCGCGCGGTGGCGCCCTGCACGGCCGGTCCCGGCGCGGGCGCCTGGGATGCGGGCTTGGGCGTGGAGAGGGGCGCGGCGCCGCCGGGGCGCACCACCGGAGCCGAGGGCTTCGGCTGCCCGGCAGGCGGCTTCTCGGGCGTCGCTGGGGCCGCCGCGGCCTTCTGGTCCTGCTTCTCGGGCTGTGCGGCGGCTGCGGGCCGGTCCTCGTCTGGCAAGGGCACTCCTCTGGGGGTTCCCCCGGACGGAGCCTGGGGGAGGGTCCGGGTCCCCGTGTCAGGTCCGGAAGCCCATGGTAACGATCCCGGGCGATCCGCTCGCCCCGGGCCGGTGCCGGCACCGTACGCGAGAGGCGGGCCGCCCGGGATTCCGGGGGCCCGCCTCAGCGGTACGGCGTACGGATCAGACCGTGATCAGGGCATCCAGCGGGGCGCCGTGCAGCGCGGGCTCCAGCCGGGCACGCCCGTCGAGGAAGCTCAGCTCCATCAGTACGGCCACGCCGATGACCTGCGCACCGGCCCGCCGGATCAGGCCGAGCGAGGCCTCGGCGGTGCCGCCGGTGGCGAGCACGTCGTCGATGACCATGACGCGGTCGTCGGCGCTGAGATCCTCGGCGTGCACCTCGATCTCGGCGCTGCCGTACTCCAGATCGTACGTCTGGGAGAGCGTCGCACCCGGCAGCTTCCCGGCCTTGCGGACCGGGATGAAGCCGATTCCGGCGCGGACCGCGACCGGTGCGGCCAGGATGAAGCCGCGCGCCTCCAGGCCGACGATCTTCGTGGCTCCGTGCCGCACGCAGAGTTCCGCGAGGGCGTCGGTCAGCGCCGTGAAGGCCTCCGGGTCCGCGAGGAGCGGGGTGATGTCCTTGAACACCACGCCCGGCTGCGGATAGTCCTGCACATCCCTGATCCTGCTCAGCAGCAGGTCCTGGGTGCTCCGGGTGGCGGTCATCGGCGCTTCCCCTGGGTGCGACCGCGGCCCCGCGGGGCAGGAGCACGCCGGCTGCCGGCCACGGCGCCGGCCGGGGCCGGGGCGCCCGGGACACCGTCCTCCGGCTGGAGGGTGTCGTCGTCCGTGTCGGACGGCTCGCCCTTCGCAGCGGCGGCCGCCCGCTTGGCGAGCACCCGCTTCTTGAGGGCCTTCATCGCGGGGTCGCGTTCCTTGAGGTCGGCGACGAGCGGGGTGGCGATGAAGATCGAGGAGTACGCTCCGGCCGCGAGACCCACGAACAGCGCGAGCGAGATGTCGTTCAGCATGCCGGCGCCGAGGAAACCGCCGCCGATGAAGAGCAGGCCCGCCACCGGGAGCAGCGCGACGACCGTGGTGTTGATGGAACGCACCAGGGTGCCGTTGAGGCTGCGGTTGGCGATCTCGCTGTAGGTGAAGCGGGTCTGCTTCTTGAGGTCCTTCGACGCTTCCTTGAGACCGTCGAAGACCACCACGGTGTCGTAGAGCGAGTAACCGAGGATGGTCAGCAGACCGATCACCGTGCCCTCGGTGACCTCGAAGCCGACGAGCGCGTAGATCCCGACCGTGATCGTGAGGTCGTGGATCAGGGCGACCAGGGCGGCGAGGGCCATCCGCCACTCGAAGGCGATGGCCAGATAGACCACCACCAGGATCATGAAGATCGCCAGGCCTTCCCAGGCCTTGTTGGCGATCGTCGCGCCCCAGCTGGGACCGACCACGTCGGCGGCGATCTTGTCGATCGGGAGGTTCAGGTCCTTGGCCAGCGAGCCGTGGATCTTGTCGGCCGTGGCGGTGTCGATCCCGGAGACCTGGATCCGCATGCCCCCGTTGCCGAGCTTCTGGACGGACGCGTCATGTCCGGAGAGCTGCTCCGCCACGCCCTGGGCGCGCGTCACGGAGACGCTGCTGCTCTGGGTGGTGGTGAAGACCGCGCCGCCCTGGAACTCGATGCCCAGGTTCAGACCGCGCACCGCGAGGCCGACGATGGCCGTGATGGTGATCAGGATCGAGATGCCGTACCAGATCTTGCGCTTGGCCACGAAGTCGTAGCCGACCTCGCCGCGGTACAGCCGGGCGCCCATGCTGCCGAGTCGCGACATCTCACGCCTCCTTCGGGTCGGTGGGAGCGGAGGAGACGGTGGAGGCACCGCGCGAGCGGCGGAGCGGCGGTTTGGCGCCGAGTCGCTTCGGGTCGAGTCCGGACCACGGGTGGCCGCTGGAGAAGAACTTCTTCCGGGCCAGCAGCGTCATGACCGGCTTGGTGAAGAGGAAGACCACGACGACGTCGAGCAGCGTGGTCAGACCCAGCGTGAACGCGAAGCCCTGCACCTTGCCGACCGTCACGATGTACAGCACGGCCGCGGCCAGGAACGACACGAAGTCCGAGACCAGGATGGTGCGCCGGGCGCGCGGCCAGGCACGCTCGACGGCGGGCCGCAGCGTACGGCCCTCGCGGATCTCGTCACGGATGCGTTCGAAGTAGACGATGAACGAGTCCGCGGTGATACCGATCGCAACGATCGCACCACACACCGCGGGCAGGTTGAGTGCGAAGCCGATGCCCTTGCCGAGCAGCGACATCAGTGAGTACGTGAGGATCGCGGAGACCAGGAGGCTGAGGATCGCGATGAACGACAGGCCGCGGTAGTAGGCCACCAGGTAGATGATGACCAGCGCGAGGCCGATCGCACCGGCGATGAGGCCCGCCTGGAGCTGCTCGCCGCCGAGCGCCGCGGTCACGGTGGTGACCGTCTCCTCCTTGAAGGAGAGCGGGAGCGCGCCGTAGGACAGCACGTTGCCGAGGTCCTCGGCCGACTGCTGGGTGAAGCTGCCGGAGATCTGGGCGCTGCCGCTGAGCGTCTGGCTCACGCTGGGGGCCGAGACGACTGCGCCGTCCAGCGCGATGGCGAACTGGTTCTGCGGGGACTGCTGCTTCGAGAGCTTGCTGGTGATCGCCTGGAACTTCTTCGAGCCCTTGCTCGTGAAGTCCATCTGGACGATCCACTGGCCCTGCTGCTGGTCGATGACGGCCTTGGCGCCGGAGACATCGGTGCCGTCCACGGCGGCGGCGTCGAGGATGTACTTCGCGTCACCGGACTGGCTGCACGCCACGGTCGGGTCGCTGGGCTTGACGTTGTCGCCGCCGGCCTTGGCGCGGCCGGCCTTGGTGGAGCAGTCGAGCGCGGCGAACTTCTTCTCCAGCTTGGCGGCGGCCGCGGAGTCGGCGGTCGACGGGGTGGGGCTGGACTGCGGAGGCGTCGACGGGTTGGGCGTGGGGCCGGACTTCAGCGCGTCGGTGACCGCACGGCCCTGGGGGGACGAGGTGGACTTCTTCGAGGACGAGGACGACTTGTCGGTGGCCTTGGACTTCGACGAGGCGCTCGGGGAGGGCGTGGTGGAAGGCTTGCCGGCGGGCGTGGGCTTGCCCGCTGCGACCGTCACCACAGGGCGGAAGTACAGCTGGGCGGTGGTACCGACCTGCTGCCTGGCCTGCTTCTCGTTCGTCCCCTTGGGGATGTTGACGAGAATCTGGTCCTTGCCCTGCGTCTGAACCTCGGCCTCGGAGACCCCGAGTCCATTGACACGGCGCTCGATGATGCTGACCGCGGTGTCCATGTTCTTCTGGTTGATCGCGTTGGGCTTGCCCGGCTGGGGCTTGGCCTGGAGCGTGATGCTCGTACCGCCCGCGAGGTCGATGCCGAGACGCGGCGTGACCTGTTTCGCCCAGAACATCCCGCCGACGAGCGCAACCATGGCGATCAGGATCAGGGCCAGGGACCGCCCGGGCTTGCCCTGGGACCCCGTCTGCCTTCGGCCCTTGTTCGGTGCTGCCACCTTGTCGATTCTCCCTGTCCTACCGCCCGCGCCGGGTATGCGCTGTGAGCGGCCACGAAGTGATGTGGGGGACCTGCTCCGCTGTAGCAGTGCACGGCCTCGGGGACCGGCGGTACTGCCGTCTGGCAGCACCGGCGGTCCCCGGATGTGCTACTTCGCTTCGCCCTCGCCGTCGTTCTTCTTCTCGGCCTTGTCGGCCTTGTCCTCGGACGTGGCCTCGGCCTGGTCGGCGTCCTCGGCGTCGTCGGAGGAGGCGGCGTCGGCGTCCGGGACGTCGTGCTTGCCCAGGTCGACCTTGGCGGCCTCGTCGAGCTCGGTCAGCGAGGAGGCGTCGTCGGGAACGATGGCGGTCTCGCCGTGGACGATGCGGTTGTACTCCGCGTCGTCGAGGACCGCGCCGATCGCGTTCTTGCCGTAGACGGCGTGGACGCCGGGCGCGATCTCCAGGAGGACCGAGTCCTCGTTGATCTCCTTGACGGTGGCGTACATGCCCCCGATCGTCCGGACGCCGGTGCCGGGCTGCATCTCATTGCGCATCGTCGCAGCCGCCTGCTGCTTGCGCTTGGCGGACCGGGTCATCAGGAACATGGCCCCGATGAGCACGATGAAGGGGAGGAGGGTCACGAGACTCACGGGAGGGAACTTCCTTCGCACGACCGCGCTGGTCGCGGCCTGATCTTCGGGGGCGGGGCATGCCGTCCGGGAAGGGCGGCATCGGCGGAGTCTAGGCGAGTCCGCATCAATGGAACAACGCCCAGCATGGCACCGGGGTTCCGCCGCGTGTACTCCCGCGCCTTCTCACGCCCCGAACAGACCCGCTTGTCCCTTTCCCGCAGCGCCTCCCACACCACCCTGCGGAGGTACGAGCCCCAGGTGCGCCCAGGCGGCGGGGGTGGCCACCCGGCCGCGCGGGGTACGGGCCAGCAAGCCCTCACGTACCAGGAACGGCTCGGCGACCTCCTCGACCGTCTCTCGCTCCTCACCCACCGCCACGGCGAGTGTGGAGAGTCCCACGGGACCGCCCCCGAACAGCTTGAGCAGGGCCTGGAGCACCGCACGGTCCAGCCGGTCGAGTCCGCGGGCGTCAACCTCGTACACCGCGAGCGCCGTACGGGCGATCTCCCGGGTGATCACCCCGTCGGCCTCCACCTGGGCGTAGTCGCGGACCCGGCGCAGCAGCCGGTTGGCGATCCGGGGGGTGCCGCGGGAGCGTCCGGCGATCTCCCCGGCGCCGTCCTCGCCGATCTCGACGTCGAGCAGCCGGGCCGAGCGGTGGATGACGCGCTCCAGCTCGGCCGGTTCGTAGAACTCCATGTGCCCGGTGAAGCCGAAGCGGTCGCGCAGCGGCGGCGGCAGCAGGCCCGCCCGGGTGGTCGCGCCGACCAGGGTGAAGGGCGGCAGCTCCAGCGGGATGGCGGTGGCGCCCGGCCCCTTGCCGACGACGACGTCGACCCGGAAGTCCTCCATCGCCATGTAGAGCATTTCCTCGGCGGGCCTGGACATGCGGTGGATCTCGTCGAGGAAGAGGACCTCGCCCTCCTGGAGGGACGAGAGGATCGCGGCCAGATCCCCGGCGTGCTGGATCGCGGGACCTGACGTGATCCGGATGGGAGCGCCCATCTCGGCCGCGATGATCATCGAGAGAGTGGTCTTGCCGAGGCCCGGGGCGCCGGAGAGCAGCACATGGTCGGCGGTGGCGCCGCGCTGCCTGGCCGCCCGCAGGACCAGGTCGAGCTGGAGTCTGACCTTCTCCTGGCCAACGAACTCGTCCAGGTCCTTCGGGCGCAGTGCGGCTTCGACAGCCTGGTCCTCACCGTCGGCGTCGGCTCCCACCAGGCGCTCTTCGGTGTCGGGGGCGGTGTCGTCCCACTCGTTCTGAGGAGGCAGCATGGCGGGTCTCTCGATCAGCGGGCGCGGTTGAGGGTCTGCAGGGCGGCCTTGAGGAGCGCGCCGACGTTGGGCTCGGCGGCGGCCTCGGCCTGCGGGGTTACAGCGGCGACGGCCTCCTCCGCGTCCCGCGGTGCGTAGCCGAGGCCGACCAGCGCGGAGTGCAGCTGCTCGCTCCACGGTGCGGGTCCGGACGCGGTGCGCTGAGCCGCGAGGTGCGCGCCGCCGGTGCCGAGTGGGGCTCCGAGCCGGTCCTTGAGCTCCAGGAGGAGCTTCTGGGCGCCCTTCTTGCCGATGCCCGGTACGGCGGTGAGCGATTTCTCGTCACCGCTGGAGACGGCGAGCCGCAGGGCGTCCGGCGAGTGCACGGCGAGCATGGCCTGGGCGAGCCGGGGGCCGACGCCGCTCGCGGTCTGGAGCAGTTCGAAGGTCTGGCGTTCGTCGTCGTCGGCGAAGCCGTAGAGCGTGAGGGAGTCCTCCCGTACGACGAGGGAGGTGGCGAGCTTGGCCTGCTGGCCGATGCGCAGGGCGGAGAGCGTGTCGGGTGCGCACTGGACCGACATGCCGATCCCGCCGACCTCGATGACGGCGGTGGTCGGGGCCAGGGCGGCCACCGGTCCGGAGACGAAGGCGATCATGCGGTACGGCCTTTCAGCGTGCGGTGGGCGGCGACGGCCTGCTGGAGCCTGTTCTGGGCGGGAGCGCGCCAGATGTGGCAGATGGCGAGTGCCAGGGCGTCGGCCGCGTCCGCCGGGCGGGGTGGTGCGTCCAGCCGCAGCAGCCGGGTCACCATCGCCCCGACCTGGGCCTTGTCGGCCCTGCCGCTGCCGGAGACGGCAGCCTTGACCTCGCTGGGGGTGTGCAGGGCTACGGGGATGCCGCGGCGGGACGCGCAGAGCATCGCGACGGCGCTGGCCTGTGCGGTGCCCATCACCGTCCTGACGTTGTGCTGGCTGAACACCCGCTCGACGGCGACGACTTCGGGCCGGTGCTGGTCCAGCCACGCCTCGATGCCGCGCTCGATGGCGACAAGACGCTGCCCCAGCTCCGCGTCGGCCGGCGTCCGGACGACCCCGACCCCGAGCATGGTCAGCGACCGGCCGGCCACGCCCTCGACGACGCCGACGCCGCAGCGCGTCAGCCCCGGGTCCACCCCCAGTACCCGCACGGTGCCCCCTCCCTCATGCCTGCTGCCTGTCCGGTGCCTGGCTGAACGGATGGCGCCGTTCGACCATGTGTTCCTGCGTTGTCGCAGGCTATCGGGTGGCACCGACAACACGGGGAACACGGACGGGCCGACGGGGTGTGTCCCCCGGCGGCCCGTCCGTACGTACCCGTGGTGCTGAGCGCCCGTCAGGCGTCGATCTTCTCCATGACCTCGTCCGAGACGTCGAAGTTGGCGAAGACGTTCTGCACGTCGTCGCTGTCCTCCAGCGCGTCGATCAGCTTGAAGATCTTGCGGGCGCCCTCTTCGTCCAGCTCGACCTGCATGGTCGGCATGAAGTTGGCCTCGGCCGAGTCGTAGTCGATGCCCGCGTCCTGGAGCGCGGTGCGGACCGCGACCATGTCGGTGGCCTCGGAGAGCACCTCGAAGGACTCGCCCAGGTCGTTGACCTCCTCGGCGCCGGCGTCGAGCACCGCGCCCAGGATGTCGTCCTCGGTGAGTCCACTCTTGGGGACGACCACGACGCCCTTGCGGTTGAACAGGTACGACACGGAGCCCGGGTCGGCCATGTTGCCGCCGTTGCGGGTCATCGCGACGCGCACGTCGGAAGCGGCACGGTTGCGGTTGTCGGTGAGGCACTCGATGAGCACCGCGACACCGTTCGGTCCGTAGCCCTCGTACATGATCGTCTCGTAGTCGGCGCCACCGGCTTCGAGACCGGCACCACGCTTGACCGCGGAGTCGATGTTCTTGTTCGGCACCGAGCTCTTCTTGGCCTTCTGGATGGCGTCGAAGAGGGTCGGATTGCCGGACACGTCGGCACCGCCCGTGCGGGCCGCAACCTCGATGTTCTTGATCATCTTCGCGAAGAGCTTGCCGCGCTTGGCGTCAACCACGGCCTTCTTGTGCTTCGTCGTAGCCCATTTAGAGTGGCCGGACATCTGCCTGTCTCCTTCGCGTAACCATTTCCTGGACGAACGCCAGAGATCCTACCGGGCCCCGGTCACCGGGCGTCGCGCACCATGTCCGCGAAGTACCGGTGCACACGGTGGTCCCCGGTCAGCTCCGGGTGGAACGACGTGGCCAGGACGCGGCCCTGGCGCACCGCGACGATATGGCCGCCGTGCTCCGCGAGGACCTGGACCCCGGCGCCCACCGACTCGACCCAGGGCGCCCGGATGAAGACACCCTCGACGGGGCCGCCGGGGATCCCGGGGATGTCGACGGCCGCCTCGAAGGACTCGTTCTGGCGTCCGAAGGCGTTGCGCCGGACGATCATCTCGATCCCGCCGAACGTCTCCTGGCCCGACCGGGGGTCGAGGATCTTGTCGGCGAGCATGATCATTCCGGCGCACGTCCCGTATACCGGCAGCCCGGCCGCGATGCGCTCGCGCAGCGGCCCCAGCATCCCGAACAGGGTGGCCAGTTTGGACATCGTGGTGGACTCGCCGCCCGGGATGACCAGGCCGTCGAGCTCGTCCAGCTCCTCGGGACGCCGGACCGGACCGGCCTGGGCGCCTGCGGCACCCAGCGCGGCCAGGTGCTCCCGCACGTCGCCCTGGAGAGCGAGGACGCCGATGACGGGAGTGCCCATCACCAGCCCCGGTTCGCGTAACGCTCGGACTCGGGAAGGGTGTCGCAGTTGATGCCGACCATGGCCTCGCCCAGGTTGCGGGAGGCGTCCGCGATGATCTTCGGGTCGTCGAAGAACGTGGTGGCCCTGACGATGGCGGCGGCGCGCTTGGCCGGGTCGCCGGACTTGAAGATGCCGGAGCCGACGAAGACACCCTCGGCGCCGAGCTGGCGCATCAGCGCCGCGTCGGCGGGGGTCGCGACACCGCCTGCCGAGAAGAGGACGACGGGCAGCTTGCCGAGCCCGGCGACCTCCTTGACCAGCTCGTACGGGGCACGCAGGTCCTTGGCCGCCGCGTAGAGCTCGTTGTTGTCGTAGCCGCGCAGCCGGGCGATCTCGTTCTTGATCTGGCGCAGGTGACGGACGGCCTCGACGACGTTGCCGGTACCGGCCTCACCCTTGGAGCGGATCATGGCCGCGCCCTCGGCGATCCTGCGCAGGGCCTCGCCCAGGTTGGTGGCGCCGCAGACGAACGGCGTCGTGAAGGCGAACTTGTCGCTGTGGTTGACCTCGTCGGCCGGGGTCAGCACCTCGGACTCGTCGATGTAGTCGACGCCGAGCGACTGCAGTACCTGGGCCTCGACGAAGTGGCCGATACGCGACTTGGCCATGACCGGGATGGAGACGGCCGCGATGATCTCTTCGATCATGTTCGGGTCGGACATCCGGGCCACTCCGCCGTCCTTGCGGATGTCGGCGGGGACCCGCTCCAGCGCCATGACGGCCACGGCGCCCGCGTCCTCGGCGATCTTCGCCTGCTCGGCGTCGACCACATCCATGATCACGCCGCCCTTGAGCTGCTCGGCCATGCCGCGCTTGACGCGCGCGGTGCCGGTCGCCGGGGTCTCGGCGGGGGAAGTGGTGGGGTGCGTACTGGACACGGGCTACCTCGCTCGGGGAAGAGAGTTCTTGCTGCACCACGAGATAACTCCTGTGAACCAGTCCACTGCAAGGGCCAATGAGCAGCCGGTGGATCGTTCTCGAAGCCCCGCTGGAGAATCAGGTACCCGGCCGGTCGGCCAGCGCCACCGGTGGCTCGTCGTCCATCTCGAACGCCAGCGGGAACGGCGCGTGTCCCGCGAGCCGGAACCAGCGGACCTTGCGGTGCGTGCGCAGGGCGCGGGCGGCCCGTACCGCGTCGTTGTGGAAGCGCCTGGCCATCGGCACCCGCCGTACGGCCGCGGCCAGCTCGTCGGCCGCCTCCTCGCCGCCCGGCGCCGCCCGTACGGCCCCGACCTGTGCCGTCTCGCCGAAGACGGCCCGCAGCGCCTGGCTGAGCTCGCTCTCGGCCACCTCCCGCTGCTCCTCGTCGGACTGCCGGGCCGCGTGCGCCGCCTCGTACAAAACCATCGATGCAGCGGGGTCGAGGACGCCGGACGTGGCCAGTTCCTGGGTGACCGAAGCGCGGCGCAGCAGCTGGGCGTCGAGGGCGGCGCGGGCTGCGTCGATCCGCGCGTGCAGCCGGTCGAGCCGGCCGGCGGTCCAGCTCAGGTACAGGCCGACCGCGACGAACGCGAGGACGATCCAGATGATCAGGGATACGGTCACGGGCCGAAAGGCTACCGTTCCGGCGTGGCCGGACGCCCGCCACGGCGGTCGCTGTGGACTGCTCCCGGATCGCCGCACATGGCCACCAGCCGACCTGATGGCCCGTCAGCCAGCCTTCCCCGGCGCCCTGTCAGTCCCTGGCCAGACCGAACCGGGCCCGCAGGCTGACCCGTTCGTCGGTGTCGACCGAAGCGGCGCCGTCGGTCACCGTCTCGTACACCGCCAGGATGTCCGCGCCGACCGTCGACCAGTCGAAGCGGCGCACATGCGCGCTGCCCCGGCGCCGCAGTCCCTCCCGGCGGTCGCTGTCGCCGAGCAGCCGCACGGCCGAGGCGGCCAGGGCGTCCGCGTCCTCGTTGGCGAAGAGCTCGCCCGCCGCGCCCTGGTCCAGGACCTGGGCGAACGCGTCGAGGTCACTCGCGAGCACCGGCGCACCGGCCGACATCGCCTCGACGAGGATGATCCCGAAACTCTCACCGCCGGTGTTCGGCGCGACATAGACGTCGACGCTGCGCAGCAGCCGTGCCTTGTCCTCGTCGCTGACCATGCCGAGGAACTCGACCCGCTGCCGCATCTCCTTCGGCAGGGTGGCGACCGCTTCCTTCTCGTCACCGCGCCCCGCGACCAGCAGCCGGACGTCCGGGCACTCGGCGAGGATCTTCGGCAGCGCCCGCATCAGCACGGGCAGACCCTTGCGCGGCTCGTCGATCCGCCCGATGAACCCGATGGTTCCCCCCGCCCGTCTCCCGCCACCGCCCTCAACCGAGCTGCGTGCTCCTACGCCCTGCCACTCCGGCCTGGGCTCGGCGCGCTCGAAGAACCCGACGTCCACGCCGTTGGGGATGACCACCGCGTCGCCGCCCAGGTGCTCGACCAGGGTCCTGCGCGCGTACTCGCTCACCGCGATCCGGGCCGAGATCTTCTCCAGCGCGGGCTGCAGGATCGGGTACGCGGCGATCATCGCCCGTGAACGCGGGTTGGACGTGTGGAAGGTCGCCACGATCGGCCCCTGCGCCGCCCAGCAGGTGAGCAGCCCCAGCGACGGCGAGGTGGGCTCATGGATGTGGATCACGTCGAAGGTGCCGTCGTGCAGCCAGCGCCGGACCCGGGCCGCCGACAGGAAGCCGAAGTTCAGCCGGGCGACCGAGCCGTTGTACGGGACGGGGACGGCCCGGCCCGCGGAGACCACGTACGGCGGCAGCGGGGTCTCGTCATCGGACGGGGCCAGCACCGACACCTGGTGGCCGAGGCCGATCAGATGCTGCGCGAGGTCCCTGATGTGGAACTGGACCCCGCCCGGGACGTCCCAGGAGTACGGGCAGACGATGCCGATCTTCACGAAGGCTCCTGACGGCGCTCCAGGTCGGCGAGCCAGAGGCGCTGGAGCATGTGCCAGTCCTCCGGGTGCTCGGCGATTCCGGTGGCGAAGGCGTCGGCGAGCGCCTGCGCCATCACCGAGGTCTTCTCGGGACGCGTACCCGAAGGGGGTACGTCCACGGGCGGATGGACACGGCCGCGCATCACCGGCGAGCCGTCGTACCAGAGCGTGACGGGCAGCAGCAGCGCTCCGGTCTGCTGGGCGAGCAGCGCGGGCCCCGCGGGAATCCGGGTCGCCTCGCCGAAGAACTGGACCTCGACGCCCGAAGCGGAGAGGTCCCGGTCGGCGACCAGGCAGACCAGACCGCCGTCCCGCAGCCGCCTGGCCAGCGTGCCGAAGGCGGAACCTCCGGTGTGCGGCAGGACCTCCATGCCCAGGCCCTCGCGGTAGGCGACGAACCGGTCGTAGAGGGTCTCGGGCTTGAGCCGCTCGGCGACCGTGGTGAACGGCACCCCGAGCTTCGTGGTGACCCAGGCGCCCGCGAGGTCGTAGTTGCCCATGTGCGGGAGGGCGAGTATGACGCCCTTCCCGGTGGCCAGGCCGTCCGTCAGATGGTGGAGGTCTTCGGGGTCGAACCCGTCGCGGACCCGGTCGGCGCTCCACGCCGGCAGCCGGAAGGACTCCATCCAGTACCGCATGTACGAGCGCATCCCGGCCCGGGACAGCTCGGCGAGCCGGGCGGGACCGGCGCCGGGCACCACCCGGGCCAGATTGGACTCCAGCCGCAGCACGCTCTTGCCGCGCCGCTTCCAGACCGAGTCCGCGATACGCCTGCCGAGGCCGGTGGCGACCGGTTCGGGCAGCTTCTTGACCGCGCCCCAGCCGAGTCCGTACAGGGCGTCCGTCAGCCGCTCCCTCATACCGTCTCGCCGCCGTGCGCGGAGGCTTCGGCGGCTGCCGCGGCGTCGGCCTCCGCGGACTCCCTGCGTACGGTGACCACCCGCTGCACCAGGGTGATCAGGCTGCCCACCGCCACGATCCACAGCGCGACCGGCAGCAGGATCTGGATCCCGGGCACCCCGAACTTGTGCAGCCCGGCGAATCCG